>JADKCL010000028.1 GCA_016718825.1 Bacteroidota bacterium
CGAATTGAAGATCAACCCAAGGTTCAATACCATGGAATTCAACGAGGACAACGAGGAATACGGATTCTGATTGTTTTGCCACCAAGGCACGAAGACACGAAGAAAAGTACGCATAACTTGGTGTCTTGGTGTCTTGGTGGCAAAAAACTGCGGGGGCACATCCTAATTCGCTGAAATTTTGATATTTAGGCCCGAAGGTGTTCGTCCTATTCTTCGCGTCTTGCGTCCAAACCAAGTGGTGAAGACCACAAAACTGAAAAAAATGTCGTTAGCCCGACCCTGTGGCAGCCCATTGAATTCAAAAATTCCGTTATTTTATCATGACGTATCAATTGTTGCGTTGATACGTCATGCTGAAGAACCAAATGTATTGTAATACGATGTTAAATTCTGGAAAACTGCTTCTTCTATCTCTCTCGCTGTTGATTGCCTTTCGGGACAGGTGAATGGTCAAGCCTCCGCTACTGCGTCGGCACGCGCCATGTTAGAAACCGCGTCGCGTACGCTTGATGGCATGGTTACGCTGCAATGCCGCGTCAAACGGTATGAGCGCGTCAACGGAAAGATGGAAAGCGGGGACATCCGGGTGAAGGTGAATACAAGGCCGCACAAAGTCTACGTGTACAACATCAATCCAAACGAAGGCACGGAGTTGCTCTGGGGGCGAAGGCTACAACGACGGAAAAGCCTACATCCACCCCAATCAATTTCCTTGGGTCAACATCAGCCTGAGCCCCGATGGCGGACAAATGCTGGACGATCAGCACCATCACATACTTCCACGGGATTTGCTGCGGTGCAGCGCGTGTTGCGTCATCTGTTGGGCAAATGCAAGGACCTCGACGAACGCGCAAAATATGTCGGCAAGGAAAACTGGTACGGCAAGCCGCACGATGTCATCAAAATCACGCATCCTGACTACAAATTCGTGAACTACACCGTTGCGGCTGGCGAAGACCTCCTGAAAATTGATGCCAAGTTGGGCGTGCCGAGCTACAAGTATGACTATTTTGATGTGACCGCAGGGCAAGTCATCAAAGTCCCAACGGCCTACAGCAAAGAAATGGTGCTCGTGATCGATCCGACAACGCACCTGCCCGTGGTGCAGCTGTTCTACGACGACAAAGGCCTGTTCGAGAAATACGAATACAGCGAGATCAAAGTCAACCCAAGGTTCAGCACCCTCGAATTCTCCGAAGACAACGAGGCTTACGGTTTTTGAGCCGCGCAGCGGCGAACCCTCCGCGCTCACACTCGGACTCACACTGACTTGGTTCTGCCGGCTTTCCGCTTCGCCGTGCTGCTGCATTTCCCTGACGAGAATCAGTTTTCCGATTGACGCCGACTGTCAATGGTGCACCCAATTCCCTGCAGCTTTGTATTGCTCAGTTTGACCTGAGCGACAAAGCCCATGAAAGCCCGCGCAATTTTCTTGTTAAGATTCATCCTCCTCGCCACCTTCGGCTTGCCGGCGAAGGCAATTGTTGCCCAGACAGTCATCACCGAAGACTTCAACGACAATTCCCGCAGCTGGTGGACCGGCCATGATTTGGGGCGCGCCATCATCGCGGAAGTCAAAAATGGAAGTTATTTCATCGTCGGGGGCAACCAAGGATTTGTGACCGGCCAATATTTCCCCGAATTGCTCGGGCAGGAGAACTTCACGATTGAATTCAGTCTGCAAATGCTGTCCGGCGATCCCGGGCAAAGTTACGGCGTCATGTATGGCGATTTTCTCACTGGCAACAACCTTGACTTCGGCCTCAACGATGGAGGGGTATTCATCCGGCAGTCCATCAATCGAAATCTATCGTTTCTTCGAGGCGGTGCGGAACCCTGCCCGCCACGTGTGGGCGATCCGTTAGGCACGCCGGACTGTAAGATCAACAAATTCTCCGCGAATCAGCCTGTTCCCAATCGCTTCACCATTGTAAAAAACGGTACCCGCTATCAGTTTCTCCTCAACGATAAACTTCTCACCGAGTCAACGGTCCTGGAGCCTCAAATTAACCTGGTGGGCATCATGGTTTGGGCCGGACTCACCATCGAAGTCCAGAAGATCACCATTTTTCTTGGAGCCCAACAAGTCAATAATTCCCGTGGAAAATTGGAACTTTTGTCGGAGGATTTGTCCTACAACGCGGACAACATTGATGCAATTCGGAAGAAGGCGAAGATCGTTGTGGCAAAAGTCGAGGTGGACAATGATTTGCAACATGCGGTCACGGCCCACTTTTATGCGCCTGAACGGCCCACAGAAATTGCCTACTCCATGACCATTCCCGCAGGTAAATCGATGCGGCTTGAGGACGAATACGGCTTGCCCATGTCGATTGGAGACGATTGGGGGATTTCGCTCACCTACCCTGATGGTCGGAAAACGGCGGTGAATCCCGTCCTTTTGATCTATGCGAAGCGGTCGGGAGGTGCATTCATCGTGCATGCGAGCGAGATGTTTGCAGAGTAATCCACCGCGTCATTGGAGGCATTCCGGTCTATTCCAAGATAGCTGGATCAACATTGCATTTGCGGGCAGTTGATCTAATGGTCCCGTGAAAAAGTAGTGCCACTCTCGCTCTCAAACTCCGCTCTCACACTGCCTTTTGGGTGCGTAAGATTTTGTTCTAACTCGTTTTGTTCGGATTCACAAAAAAGTGCTGATTGCATAAAATGTTGTGAACGCCATGAAAAGAATATTTGTTTGGTCCCTGCCTTTACTGTTGTTGTTGGGTGCCTGTAAAGATCAAGATGAGCCCACCGCGCATGTCGGCGGTTCCATTCTTGCGGGGGAAACAGGTCCTGGAATCATCTCGGAGGAGTTTCCTGATGGGATTCAGCTTGTCGGTGGAGCAGCTTCGGGCTTTCAATATGAGGTCTTGTTAGACAGCGCCCTCGGCTACAAACTAGACTATAATACTTCGCAATATTCGGGCTCCAGTTCTGGTGTTTCCTACAATCACGGAACGAGTTCGGTCGTCAGTTCTCCCATTGCAGTAGAGATTGCCTTTGCGGAAGTGCTTGACACGATTTGGCACTGCGAAGAATGGAACTTAGACTCAACCGATGGCCATATTTATCATTACAACCGTGCCGCCGGAACGTTCTGCCAGAATCCATCTACCTTCGAAGTCCTTGATACCTTGCAATATCCCATTGCCCATGCATTCGGAGACACCATTCACAGCGGAAGTCTTTGGGCCTCCGATCGTTTTGATTTCGCGTTTTACCATTCCGATTTAGAAGTGCAATATGACGGTGCCCGTACGGTCATCGACGATAGAAAGACCCGCGCAGACCATTGGCAAAACCTAGGCCGTCGCTACGTCGCCTTCCGCTGGAAAAACGCCGGCATCTGGAAATACGGATACGTGGAGGTGGAGGTGGTCGGGGACCATATCTTGAAGATTTTTGGGTATGGGGTGGAGGGGTGAGGCCACCTTTTCCTAGGCGGGTATCAACCCCCGATACAACGCAAAGTTCTCCGCATCAAAGCAGACAAACACCACGCGTTCCAATTCTGAATTTTCCGCCAAAAATTCCTTCACGGACCGTACAGCGATTTTGGCAGCCAATTCTTTGGGGAAGCGGTAGATTCCAGTGCTGATGTTGGGGAATGCGATGGACTTGACGTGATGGGCGATGGCCAACTGAAGGCTGCTTTCGTAGGCTTTTTTGAGCAAGGCGGGTTCGTTGCTGTTGCCGTCGTTCCAAACTGGGCCGACGGTGTGGATCACATATTTTGCGGGTAATTTTCCTGCGGTGGTGATGACCGCCTCGCCGACTTTGCAGCCGCCTTGTTTGTTGCGGATGCTTTGGCATTCCTCCAAAATCGCGGGCCCACCTGCTCGGTGAATGGCGCCGTCCACGCCTCCGCCGCCCAATAATGAGGTATTGGCAGCGTTGACGATCGCGTCCACGGCGATTTTGGTGATGTCTCCTTGGAAAACTTGGATGATGGAATTCATTCTTGTAGCAAATTGGTTGGTGGGGAAGGGAGCAATCAGCGGGGCGAGTGTTCTTCCTAGGAGGTATGTTCATAGCCCTGGGACGGCTCAACCTCACTCCCCAAACATCCCTTTCAAATAGTCATTCAGAAACACGCCCTTGGGATCCAATTCCTTCCTTACGCGATGGAAATCAGCCCAGTTGGGGTACAATTTGGCGAGCGAATCTGCGGTTTGGGTATGCATTTTGCCCCAGTGGGGACGGCCGCCGTATTTTTTGAGGATGGTTTCCAGCGCATCGAAATATGCGCGGTGGGGCATGCCTTTGTACATGTGCACCGCAATATAGGAACTGTGGCGACCCTGCGCTGGACTCAGCCAATTGTCATCCGGCGCGGCCCAACGGCATTCCAAGGGGAAATGCACACGGAAATTCTTTTGTTCGATCAGGGCCACAATTTCCTTCAATGCCGGAATAAAATTCTCGGTCGGCAGGTTGTATTCCATTTCCTGGAAACGGACCAAACGTTTGGTCGCATACACCAAGTGGCTCCAATTGGTATTGGTGCTGCCGGAAACGCCCCATGCGCTGAATTTGGCAGCTGTTTTCGCCAGAAAGGGGAAGAAACGTGCCTTTTTGCTCAATATCCAGAAGACGCCGTTTTCCAGCAGGATGTCATTCAGCCATTTGCCGATGCCGCTCTTTTTGGGCGGTTCGTCCGTAATATTCGTTTCCTTGGTTTGCACTGTTTGGGTGAATGGAAACCAATAAAATTCAAAGTTGCGGTTGCGGGTTTTGTAGTCTTCCAATTGTGCAAGCACGTCATCGAGTTTGGCCTTTTTGGCGACGTATTTGAGCTTGTAAATCGGCCGGAGCTGCAATTCCATCCGCGTGATGATCCCCAAACATCCCAACGAAATCCGCACGGCAGGCAACAAATGGGCATTTTCCTTCGCATTCACCTGCAAAATTTCGCCATTGGCCGTCACGAGCGTCAGTCCGAGGATGCAAGTGCTCAATGTGCCGAATTCGAGGCCTGTACCATGTGTGCCGGTGCTGAATGCGCCTGCAACCGATTGGACGTCGATGTCGCCTTGGTTCACGAGCGCGAGCCCCTCCGCATGCGCGAGCGGCCCGAAGTCACGCAGGCGGGTACCCGCCCAAACGACGGCAGTATGTTTCTCCTTGTCCACCGAGATAATCCCGCTCATTTTGTCCAGCGAAATCAGCACGTCACCCGTTTCGATCAGCCGCGTGAAACTATGCGCCGCGCCGACCGTGCGAATGCGTTTGCCCTCCGCAGCACAACGTTTGACGATGGCGGCGACCTCTGCTTCATTCTCCGGATACAGGATTTCATTCGGCTGAAACCGCACGGAACCCGACCAATTGGACCATTTACTTCCCATGGCTGGAAATTAGTGAAAAGTGGGAAGGGAACAGTGAAAAGTGACGACGGACAGGAATTTTTGTTGGGTTTGGCAGCATTGCCAACGCATTCGCGGGTTTGGGAAACGGCTAGGGTGTGGAAAAGTTAACCGCGTTGCCAACCCTATCAGTGGCTGGTGTGTGGGTTGGCAACGCTCTTGCTGGTTTGGGTTGGTGTTGAAGGGGTTTGGACCCTACGTTCCGCTAACCGGAAAGGTCAAGGGCGTGGAAATCTGCTGGTTGGTCGCCGCCGGGGCGGTTGCCCGTTATGTTTGTCGCCTCAACCCCGGCCCTTCTCCACAGCTTTTCCTAGCGGAAAAACTGCGGAGAAGGGAGCCGAAAATGCTGATCTTTTTCCGAAGGAAAATTGGTTGTGTTGGCCCCCTTCTCCGCCGATGCGCTTGTGGCGCGTCGGTGGAGAAGGGTCGGGGATGAGGCGAATAGAACAGCGTCGCAGACGCCTAAACATGAATTTTACCATGAAATCAAGCAATCTTCACCGCTGCGCAGCAGCTACTTGCGACTTGGTCGCCTCAACCCCGGCCTTTCTCCACAGCTTTTCCTAGCGGAAAAACTGCGGAGAAGGGAGCCGAAAATGCTGATATTTTTCCGCAGGAAAAATGGCAATGATGGCCCCCTTCTCCGCCGATTGCGCTTGTGGCGAATCGGTGGAGAAGGGCAGGGGATGAGGCGAATAAAGGAGCGTCGCAGACGCCTACTGGAAAACTTTGGTGAATCCGCATCCACTCCCAAAGAAAAAGGATATGTTTGTCAGCCCAATGGTGTTTGTTGGGTGCTTGGCAGTTGGTTGGAAAGGACTGCCAAGTGAATGGATACTTCTTGATCATTCTGAAAATGGGAAAAACAATACTTTGGCTCTACATCCTCGCGATTGCGATGGGCCTGTTGGCTTGCGAAAAGAAAGCTGCAACGACGGAAGCAGCAAATCCGTCGACCGAAAACGCGACGGCGGCTGCGGAGACATCGGATGCCGGCGAGACCGTGCTCGCATTCCTGAAATGGTACAACCAAAATGAAATGGCGCTGTCCAAGATCGAAAAGGTCAAAACGGTCGAAGGCGAACCCTACGCACTCAACAAACCGGGTACTGAAGAATACCTCGCCAAACTGAAAAGCAGCGGATTCATTGCGGATGCTTACCTGGATAACGAAAGGGCCGATTTTGCTGAATTGGAGAAGGGATATTTGGCAAATCCTGAATTTGACGGACCTCCGAGCGGCTTTGACTACGATCGCATTTTGCAAGCTCAGGATTGGAATGACCTGGACCAAGCAAAAATCCTCAGCAAGGAACAGTCGGTAAATGAAGCAACAGTTACCGTTGATGTTGGAGGTCGTTTGCGGGTTGAATTAATTTCTCAAGATAATTCAACTTGGTTGATTTCCTCGATAACTCGCCTTTTTGACCATGAATAATTAAAGGATTGTCGATGAGCCTCACGCTTTTCATTTACCCCGAACAAAAGACCTCCAAAGGATGGAAACTTCCGTTGGGCACCATGGACAATCCCGATTTTGATACGACGAGCTCGCATTACATGTCTCGGCGGTGCCCTGTCGAATTGTTTTGGAGTACCAACAAGGCCTTGCGGGCGATTTTAGGATCTTCTGACAAACGCTTTTGCAGCACCACGGACTTTGAATCGGTGAAAATACAACCTGGGCTGCCGCCGGACCATTCTTACGGGTTGCTTGAGCGGTTTCCCTATGAGACCATCGGGGAAAATTCCGAAGTCTGGTCGATTGCGTTGGAAGACTTGATGGCTTTTCCGTTTCATTCGAAGACGATTGTGCGGGAGGCTGATGTCTCCGAAGATGTCGCGCACCATTTTAAGGCCACTTTGGATGGCCCAAGGAAAGGTTGGCCGTCAGAAATCCCTTTGGACTATTCCCTTGCAAAACGCAACGGGGTCAAAGTGGAATGGGTCGAAACCTACGCAGATGCAATGGGAGAAGATTTTTTTGAGGCTCTCAAAAAGCTCGAAGGATTGGAAGGCGAAATTCGGCTGGTTTGCATCGTCGAATGAATTTTGCCGATCCACCAAAACCGATATCTTTGTTCATCGGGATTTGAATCCGTTTGAAATGGGAAAAGCAATCATTTGGCTGTATTTGCTGGCGATTTTGATGGGATTGGTCGCCTGAGTCATTTTTTCGCAATTCCGCTTGTCGTCCAACGCAATAGTATGAAGCAAAGCCATCTCCTCTGTCTGTTTGCGAGCTTGCTTTTGTTCGCGGCTTGCCGTCGGGAACCATTCACGGATTGTCCTCCCGATTCGGATTTGTTGGAAGCGTATACCATTGACAAAAAGGATGTTGCAATCTATGTGGATGGCAAAGCATATCTGATCAAAAAGGGGGAATGCAGTTTCCTCACGCAATATTTTTCTCCCGACTTTTTCACTGCGAATTATGTGATCGACAGCAGCGGGGTCTGGATTCGAACCGACGACGGTCAGCTTTTTCCGACACACAACCGCTTTCAGGACGATTTTGAAGGTTATTCGGATCTTTTGGACGTTTTTGCGACGAGCATCCAGGATACCGGCAAGTTTTGGGTGACATTCACCGCGCAAAGCCCTGACAATCCGGAAATTGCTGATTACGTGGCTTTGCGGCAATGCATCTTGGATGGATCCTGCGATTTTTCAGACAACAAGATGGAGTTGATCGACGATCCCGATCCTGAAAATCTGGGCAACCGCCTCATTCGGTTCACTGCAGTGGAACCGAGGCGCAACATGGTGACTTCCAAGATGAGTTTTGATTCGCCATTGCCCTACTTTGTCAAGGGAATGGACCTTTGGTTTCAAGCAGAATTCAACATTCAAGGCCCATATCCTTACAGTTTGGTCGATTTTGAAAATCCTTTTTTCGAAGGCAGTCCTGGGCCACGGGTCGTGATTGACGATGGGGCGCTTGCGGTTGAAAACAAATTCGGAGAAAAGCTCAAGTTCCGGCAGACCAATCCTGTTCCATTGCCTCAAAATGAATGGTTTACCTTGAAGGTGCATCTTTTCTTGGACAATGGAAATAATGGCAGGATGGAAGTCTGGCAGAATGGAAACCAAGTTTTGAACGTCACCGCCAAGAATTTGCCGACGTTTCATTCGATTCAGAGTTCGCTGGAAGTCGGTATTTCCGCGACTTCGGAGGCGACGACCGTGTTGCTGGACAATTTTCGGATTTCAGACGTGCCGTTTTAAGGCTGGGGCAAATTGTTGCTTTTCTGGCTTCGAATGCGGATTTTAGGCTTGTATTCGCAGGATAAATGGCTATTTTCAACCCTTCATCCCACAATTGAAAGTAGAAAATGGCTAAGTCCCCCGAAGAGCAGATTCGCGACATGATCGCCAACCTGCAAAAAAACACTGGCAAAACCATCGACGAATGGAAGGCCATCGTTGCTGCCTCCGGTTTTCAGAAGCATGGCGAAATCGTGAAATTCCTGAAGGAAACCCACGGAATCGGTCACGGCTTCGCGAATATGATCACGCACGAATCCATGCAATCGCATGCCGGCGCCATGGTCGCCAATGAGGTCGACCTCGTCGCCGAAATGTTTGTCGGCAAGGAAAACATGCGTGCGTGGTACGACAAGGCGATGGAAATCATTCTCGCATTTGGCAACGACATCGAGCAAAGCCCGAAAAAGGGATATATGAGTTTGCGTAGAAACCGACAATTTGCCTGCGTGGGGCCGTTTACCAAGGCCAAGATGGACCTCCAAATCCACTTGAAAGGCCATGCCGACACCGACCGTCTCAAGAGCGTCAAAGCCGGCATGACGAGCCACGTCGTCAAAATCAACAGCATCGATGAGATCGACGCTGAGGTGATTGCCTGGCTCAAGGAGGCTTATGCGGCGTGTTGATGGGGAAAGTCCGGCGACGCAGGCGATTTCCTCAGGAGGATCTTTAGAGAATCGGTCATCCCTAATCCCTTGAAATTCAACCAAATTTTGGTTGCATTACGTGGATTGCTTTGGCATCCATCGTTATATTCGCTGACTGAAATGTCCGAAAACGATGGAATGGAAAAACCGCGAACGCAGTACCAATGTTGATGACCGTCGTGCGGGCGGCGGTTCAAACACCACGCCGTCCAACAATCCGGCTCCCAAACGGAATACCGGGTTGAAGGCCGCAGGCGGATTGGGTTTTGCAGGCATTATCATTGCCGTCATCGTGATGTTTTTGGGCGGAGATCCTGAGTCCGTCACTGAAAATACGCCCGCAACGGGTCAGCCCAAAACGGACATAAGTCCTCGCCCCAAGGGTCGTTCCGCCAAGGAAGAGGAACAGGCCGAATTCGTCAAGGTGGTCCTTAAAGACACCGAAAATGCCTGGCATCAGATTTTTGAGGAGCAACTTGAGCGCGAATACGTCGAGCCCACCTTGGTTTTGTTTACCAACAAAGTGAAATCAGGTTGTGGCAAGGAAACAAAGGAAACAGGCCCATTTTATTGTTCCTACGACGAAAGCCTCTACATTGACTTGAGTTTCTACGACGAATTGAAACGCGAATACGATGCTCCCGGCGACTTTGCCATGGCCTATGTGATTGCGCATGAAGTGGGACATCATGTGCAGCACCTCCTGGAAAGATGGAATGGGTCGATGAAAAATCAGAAAATCTGAGCGAAGCTGAAGCCAACAAGCTCAGTGTGCGGCTCGAATTGCAGGCCGATTTCTACGCGGGCGTATGGGCGCATTATGCGGAAGATCAGTTGGGGGTTGTCGAAAACGGAGACATTGACGAGGCACTCAATGCAGCTGCGGCACTTGGCGACGACGAATTGATGCGTGAAGCAGGGGAGGAGGTACGGCCTGAATCGTTCGACCATGGCACAAGCGCCCAAAGAAAACGTTGGTATCTCAAGGGGTACGAAACTGGCGACCTCAAACAGGGCGATACGTTTAAGGCGAAGAAACTCTGATGAGAGGTTGGAATTAGACCTTTACGATCATTTTGCCTTCGTTTTTCCCTTCGAAGAGATCCAAAAATGCCTGCGGAATCTGATCGAAACCCTCGACAATCGTCTCGGCGTTCTTCAATTTGCCTTCCTGCAACCAAGTCGCCAATTGTTTGACCCCTTCGGGAAACGATTTGTAATAATCACTCACGATAAAGCCGCGCATCGTTGCACTTTTGACCAGCAGAATCGGCTGTAAGCGCGGACCCATCGGCTGCTCCGTCGCATTGTACAGGGAAATCGCCCCGCAAATGATGATGCGGGCATGTTTGTTGATGTTGCCAAGCACCGCATCCGAAATCTCGCCGCCGACATTGTCGAAGTAGATGTCCACACCATTCGGACAAGCCGCTTGAATCGCTTTGTACATGTTGGGCGTGGTTTTGTAGTTGATTCCGGCATCGAATCCGAAGCTGTTTTTCAGCAATTCCACCTTCTCGTCGGACCCGGCGATGCCGACCACGTGGCAACCCAGCAGCTTGCCGATTTGACCTACAACGCTGCCCACAGCACCTGCCGCGCCGGAAACAACCAAGGTTTCCCCCGCCTTCGGTAGGCCGATGTCCGTGAGCCCAAGGTAGGCGGTCAGGCCCGTGAGGCCCAAAATGCCGATGTAGTAGGAGAGCGGTGCCTGCTTCGGATCGACCTTCATCAAACCCTTGCCGCTGCTGGTTTGGAATTGCTTCCATTCCAGGTAACCCATCACAAAATCGCCCTTCTGATATCCCGCAAGGTTGGATTCCACAACCTCGGCAACGATCGCCGATTGGATCGGTTTGTTCAATTCGAAAGGAGGCGTATAGGAATTTGCATCGTTCATGCGCCCCCGCAGGTACGGATCGACCGAAACATAACAGGCTTTGAGCAGCAATTCGCCATCGCCGGCCACGGGAATCGATTCGTCCACAAATTCGAAATTGGAAAGCGTGGGTTTGCCCGTCGGGCGTGAATGCAGCAAAATGACCTTGTTCATACGAAGCGTTTTTCAATTGAATGGATGGCCAAGTTCGGGAGAGGTTCTTTCGAATGCAATGGTAGCATGTACTCAAAGACAAAATCGCGTGTGCACGGCGAATGAAAATCCCGCTATCTTCGTTGCTTCGATCAGTGTTGCAAAGTACTTCATGGAAAAAATTCTCGGTTTTCTGACCCCGTTCATCGTGTATGCGGTCATTTTCGCGCTCAATGCCTGGATGCCGGGCCGCTGGGTGACCGGCTATGTGACCAAACCGAATTCGACAGAAAAACTCAGGTACCGCCTGAATGGCATCTGGGTTTTGTTCACCGTGGTCGGCGTCTGGGCGCTGCTCTGCTACAGGGAGTTGCTCGCTTGGGATTGGCTGTTTACCGTGCGTTGGTATGCTTTGGCAGGGGCGATCACATTCGGATTGGTCTTTTCCTTTGCCATCGTGGTCCCTTTTGAGAAGGTCAAAAAGTCATTCCTGGCGGATTTTTTCTTTGGACGGTTGGAGAATCCGCAGCTTTGGGGCGGTCGAATCGATGCCAAAATGTGGCTGTATTTGATCGGAGCAGTCATGTTGGCGCTCAACATTCTCAGTTTTGCCGCCCACCATCACATTCTTTACGGTGCGCAGGCATCTATGGGAATCTATTTTTCGACCGGCCTGCTCTGCTTTTTCCTCACCGAATACCTGAATTTCGAGGAGGTTCACTTGTACACCTACGACTTCTTTGCCGAACGTGTCGGTTTCAAACTGGGCTGGGGATGCATTGCCTTCTATCCATTTTTCTATTCGATCCCGCTGTGGACTACCGTCGAATTACCGAGCGCGCAAACGCCGATTTGGCTGCTCGTGATTTATTCGCTGATATTTTTCGGCGGATGGAGCCTTGCGCGTGGGGCCAACATGCAGAAATATTACTTCAAGAAGGATCCAAGCCGTAGCTTCTTGGGAATCAAGCCCGTCATGCTCACGGATGGTAAACGCACTTTGTTGGTCAGCGGTTTTTGGGGACTCAGCCGCCACATCAATTACCTCGGCGAAATCCTGATGGCGACCGGAATTGTGCTGTGCACCGGTTATCCTTTGTTGCCTTGGCCATGGTTGTATCCCTTGTACTATGTCGCGCTGCTGTTCCCTCGTCAAGTGGCTGACGACAAACGTTGCGCTGAAAAATACGGCCCGCTCTGGGAAGAATACGTCAAAAAAGTGCGCTGGCGGATCATTCCGGGAATCTACTAGGACACCACTCTCGAAATAGCTGTATCCCATTGATTGGTGTGAGGTGCGACCCCTCTGGGGTCGAATAAAACCTGCTGTAATTTTTTCTACAAATGTGAGACCCCTCTGGGGTCCTTTCACAACCCAATGGCAGTAGAAACAGGACCCCAGAGGGGTCAAACCTTTATAGAAACCCGAGGCACACCATGAATCGACCCCAGAGGGGTCGCACCTCGCGAAACATGAATCCTTCGCAATAGGCCTGTAATCTAGTAAATTGAATACTAGTATTGGACTCCAATTCTCTTTGGAAACAGAGGCTAAAGCCGGTACATCTGCCGCGTGGTATCGCCCATGATTTTGATGGCCATTTTGCGGGGCATGAGCCGCTGCATGAAAAACGAGGCGATGCGGTTGCCGCGTCCGGTGATGTAGGAGGGCCGTTTTCCGAGTTGTTGAAAGCATTCCTTCACGACATCGGCGGGCAGTTGGACCTTCGGGGCGAATGCGCTTGCTTTCTCTGGTTTCGTATTGAGGAAATTGGGGGTTGTGGTCGCGCCGGCACAGCAGGCGATCACGTCCACGCCCCGGTCCTTCCATTCGTACCAAAGGCTCTCGGCAAGCACGCGGTCAAAGGCTTTGGAGGCCGCGTAGGCAGCCAAAAATCCGCTGCCCTGGAATCCAGCCAAGGAGGCCATCATCACCACAGCACCTTTTCCTTTGGCCAACATCTGCGATCCGAAGATGTGAATCAGATTCATTGGTGTCACCATATTGGTCTGCGCGATCGCATTGTGGTGCGCAATCGGATCTTCTTCAAACCTTCCGATGAATGGAATTGCAGCGTTGTAAACCAGTATGTTAATGTCTTTTTCTTCAAGTGCTGCTTTCAGTTGCTGTGTGGCATCGGGCGACGCCAAATCGCAAGCAATTACCTGCGTTTGGATCCCGTTAAGCTGCATCAGCTCATCGGCCAATTGTTGGAGCGGCTCGATCCGGCGCGCCACAAGCACGAGGTTGATGCCCTCTGCCGCCAAGCGATGTGCAAAGGCTGCCCCAATGCCTTCCGATGCCCCGCAGATCAAGGCAAGTGAACCGTATTTCTGTTTCAGTGTCATCCTTCGAATTCAATTTCGTCCATCAGGCCAGGAGAAATATTGCATCACATAGCAGAGCCTGACAGGCCGCAGTTTCGGCAATCATTGGCAATTGTCCAAGTTCGACGAAGTTTATTCGAAGCCAGGGAGGGTGTTTCCTGAAAATTCCAACCAAGCCTTGCAGTAGGCACGGGAATGGGGTCCTACCAACCGATTCACTAGCTCAAGGAAGGGGGAATCGGCAGTGATTGGATTCAGAATAGATTCCAAAAAGCCAGTGCAAGCGGCATCCTTCACTTCCTCCGTTCCCTCAACAATCATGGATTCAATAAGATCAAAAATCACCTGAAGCTCTTGCTCCTTGAACTCCTCGATCAATGCATTGGCGTATGCTGCCAATTCAATCATGTCATTGGTGATGCCAGCGGGCTCGCCGTCCCAAAAATCGACATGCTCCTCCCAAATGGGGTGAAATCCCGGAACGGCCTCCAGTACTTGTTGTATCCAGTTGTCTTGGGTGAATTTCATACCTATAAGCTTATCCAGCATAAGTTCCATCTAGGGCATCTTTCAAATCTTCTTCCAAATCGAGTGCTGCTTCATAATCCTCTGGACTCAAACGAAATGGAGAACGATCATTCTCATGCTTATCCAACAAATTGGAAACGCCGTTCAACAAATCCTGACATTTTTTGATGTGATCGCAACCCCCGACCTTGGCACCGCCGCCCTTTTCGAAGGCACAAGCAGCAAGTGCGCTACCGTCGCCAATTGCCGCACCGCCAGCGGGTGCAGCCTTGAACAAGGCGTTGACAATGTTTTGAAGCTTAGGATTAGCGACGATCGGTTTTAGTTGCAACTGCATTACTGCCATCATTCGTTGCACGGAGGCAAGCTGCGTCGCCTTGGAAGGGAGCAGCTTTTCTATAACCTCCCCATCGCCTTTCATCTGCAAGGCCTTGGCACCCATGACATCGGCTTCATTTTCCAAGCCGGCATCGTCATTGATCGGAGTTTTTCCCTTCAATTGTTGGGTCGGTTGCACGCGGCCTTGCGCCTGTTGCACGACGTGCCATGCTTCATGCGGGAGATGTTTTTCCTGCCCCGGCGCTACGTGGATTTCGGAACCTTGCGCGTAGGCATGGGCATTTAGCTGCGCAGGCTTGTCGGAATTGTAGTGCACCTTCACGTGGTCCATGGACATTCCTGACAGTGATTCAATGCCAGTTTTTAAGCTGTCAGGTAGGCCGGTATTGTTTTCCTTGCGCTGAACCGGACTGCTATTTGCTGCTGCTTTCAACTGCAGCGCATTTTGAACTTGGGCACTGTTGTTGGCGGCAAGTTGCAGGGTTTTCAGTTGCTGCACTTGTGAACTGCTGTTGGCAGCGGCCTGCACCTTGCGTTGAGCAATCACATTGGGATGCCCAGCGGTTTGCAGTTGCATTGCTGAGCCTCCTTCAAACGATGCTTCTCCGCCCTCCATACTCGTGGGGGCATGACGATGTTGCGCCTTTTCGACCTGATTTTCCATAGAACACGTTGGTTTAGACAAACACACAAAAATTCACCGGTTGGCGTCGGTGATTATTTCCGCAACGAAGTTCGGTCAAATTAATGGATCATACAAGAAGGATTAACACAACTCGTCAATTCGCGGGCATAGACACTTTTGCTGGAATATTTTAAACACCGAACTGTGCCAAATGATGGTCTAAGTGCTTGTAAAACATTGCATTCCATTCGGATTCTTTAAGTTCTCCAAAGGAGTGCGATTCCTTGCCGTTGAAAAAGCTGCCACCCAATTGTTGGGTTTTGGTGATGTAGTCAATGAGGCGGCTTTTTTCCAGCTCAAAGTCCTGTGGGTCGGTGATTTTGAAGGCCGGTGCGGTTTGGCCATTGTGTTTATAGGGTTTGTCGCTCAGGACGGCTTTCTTGACGAATAGCTTGAGAAGGAACTTGGCGAATGCCCCCGGTTTGGGATGGATGTCATCATAGACCATCTCGTAGGTCACGTTGCAGTGGGCAAGCATTTGGCCGACCGACATTTTGCCCCATTTTGGCTGCGTCGTGGCCGTTAGTTGCTCGATGCGGCCAATGATTTCAGCGGTTACTTTTTTGTCGAAGATACTTTTCATTGCATACGTTGCTTGAAGGGTTTACATGATTCGGCAGCTATGCCGTTAATTTTTTCGGATGTGAAATTAAGGGATTTCTGACTTCGAAGAAAAAAAACGGTCGTTACATGGATTCAATTGTGCGCTTGATTCTCCTTTGTGACCATGGGACGGTTATTTCGTGACCATTCGCTCCAGGATCCCACGTACAACTTGGGAATTTCCAAGCCCGCGGCTGCGACTGCAAGCAAGGTATGGCAGGCCGTGACGCCCGAACCGCAATGCACGACGATGTCGTTTGGTTTGCGGCCGGCAAAAACGGACAGATATTTTGTGCGGAGCAATTCAGGCGACAAGAAAAATCCGTTTTGGTCCAAATTCGTCGAAAAAGGGACATTGATCGCACCCGGAATATGCCCTGCGATCAAGTCAATCGGTTCGCTTTCGCCTTGGTAGCGGTAATTATCCCGCACGTCGATCACAAGGTGCGCAGGATCTTGTGCAATGCGGTCGATTTCCTCGATGTCGGCCAAGGGCAAATTCCATTCGGCAACAGGGTAGGGGGCGGTCGGAGCAACCTCGGGAACCTCCGAACTGACTGGAAATCCAGCAGCCACGGCCGCTTGCATTCCCCCATCGACAACTTGCACCTTTGCATGGCCGATGGCCCTGAGCATCCACCAAAGGCGAGCAGCTGCATTGGCGGCGTTGCTGTTGTCGTAAATGACCACGCGGGTCGACGGATGGATGCCCAATCGGGTAAGCAATGCCGCAAATTTTGCAGGAGATGGCAATGGATGCCGCCCGCCAATGGCGACGTCCGGTAGAATGGTAGCCAACTCCGTGTTGAGATCCACGTGTTTGGCACCTTCCAAATGGGCTTTTTCATAGCTTTCCTTGGCCCCGGGGCCATTGCTTGCATCGATCAAAACCCATCCGCTCCACTCCCGCAGTTGCAGAAGTTCGGCTGCTTGAATCAGTGGCGAATTTTGCTCTAACATCTTGATCACTTTATTGCGCTACGAATGAAACCCGATCGGTCGACCTTGGATCGGCCCGCATCGAATTTACGAGTTTGATTCTAATTGAAGGTCCGAAGGCGAATTTGATCCCGGACCTTTTTCGGCAGCCGTCATTTGTAATCCATATGGGAGAAATTTCCGCTGGAAGCGGATGGATTTTGCGCGGGCGGTGTCGGAGGTACTTCGGGAAACAAATCCGGCTGCGGTACCGGGTGGATGAATATAAAGTTCCGCTTTAGCATCGGCTGTTGATAGCATTCATAACCAGGAAGATAAAGTCGCGAAACTTTTGCTTCTGCTTCCGAAATTTGCGCAAGCTTGGCATTTCCCGTTCCGATCGCGAGGCCCTTGAATGCTGCCAACGCATCTTCCGATTCTGCAATGACACGCAATTCCTGCACATAGCCGTTGCCGAACAAGTAGACGAGGAACATCAAATCCGTTTCCAAATTCCAGGATTCTTGACTGGGTTCGGCATCGGGAGGCGAACCGTTTTCGATGAGTTGGGCAAGGATGCGCATAGAATTTCCGGGTTTTGAATCAGTGGCTCACCACCAGCTTTTTCGTCATCGATTTTCCGCCGAAGGACGCATGCACCATGTACAACCCTGCTGGCAATGCCGTGCAATCCAGAAGCACCGGCGTCACCCCCTCTGTATTTTGCGTCCAAACCTGACGGCCTGCGGCATCCAAAAGTGTAATGCGCTGATTTTCTTCGGTCAGTGGTCGAATCAACACCTGCGATGGCGCCGGATTGGGAGACATTTCGAAGAGTTGAGTATTGTCGGCCGCTCGATCCACCAAGAGGGTCGACAAAAGGACAGAGGTTCCGTCTTCACTGCGTTGAATCAGTCGATACCAAGTATTTGTAAAAGGGGAATTGTCAGAGATTTCGTAGTTGCCTTCGGATAAATGCGCTGCGGAGCCCATTGGAAGAAAATGCTGCCCATCTGCGCTTTTTTCGAGCAAAAAGGTTTGACGTTGCCCTAATTCGGTGGTGGTCCAAGTCAATAGATTGGCTGTTGCCTCCGGCTTACCTTCGAAGGAGAGGAGATTCTGCGGCAAAACACTGCAGCCTCCACCCGTCGGCGTCATCGTCAAATTGCTGATCGAGATATATTGAACCGCAGGGCGAATTCCAACCGAATAGTAGGCATTGCTGGAATTGGTACCCACAGCAGGCCGATAAATGATCCGAATGGAACGTAACGGCGTATTGGCAGGTGGGGAGACGCTCACACTCGTCAGGTTGCAGGGCGTGGAAAAATAAGGTCCGCCCGTGACCACTTCTGATGCGGAATTGTGCCCGACGATTTTCTTCGAATTGCCGACGGTCATGACGGTTACATTCACTGGCGGGGTCACCACGATATTTCCCGGTGGAATTGCGGCGTTGTTGCCATCAATTGCCGAAATTTCAACGACATCGAGGAAATCCGTGAAACTCTCTCCGCTGTTGATGTCCCGAATCGTAAATGCGGCCGAATTGCAGGTGCCGTTGTTGCCGCCCGAGGTGAAATCCAGATCAACCTGCACCCGCGACGCATTGGCAAGATAGCTGTTAAAAAATCCGGTGTTGATGGCGAGGCAGCCTGCGGCAATGTAGCAATCCGGACTCGTGGATGTGCTGAATTTGGGCGTGCCATCGTTCATCGTCGTGTTCACCCTTGTGACCGTGGCCGTCATCAGCCCGTTGACGTAGGGAACGCCGAGCGATCCTGCCGGATATCCTGTCCAATTTTGCGCTTGCAAGCAGCCTGTGAGCAGCAAGCCCACTGTCAAAATCCAATTCGCTTTCATTTACTACCCCTTGTGGGATCCAAATTAATACGGGTGCACTTGGAAAACAAGGTGTCTGGCGACGAACGCGTGGGCCTTGTTAATATAGGAAAAGGCGTGGGGTGCCTCAAGTCCGATAGACCGGGAGGCTGTTGAAAGCCTCTGCCTGCTTTTCGTCCAGCAACATGTCCTTCACGGCCATGACGATCGCTTTGTTGGAGGTGAAAAGTTCGCGGTTGAAATTGAGGACGATGGTCATGTCGACATCTTCAAGCTTGGCTGTCAATGCATTTTGATAAAAGTCATTCAGGGATTCCTGATAGTTGTTTTCGACGAGATGGTAGAGCTGTTGGAGTGATTCATTGGCATTGGTGTCCTTGGGAGTGGCTTGCATAAGGTTGGCCAACTGCAAATAAAGCTCCCGTGTTTCACTTTGATGGTGTTGGAAAAACGAATATTTGATCTCCTTGGAGGAACTGTTGAGGTTGTCGATGTTGTTGCCGATGTCTTTGATGCACTTGGTCGAATACATCGCACTGCGCACCGCCGAAATCAATTGATTGAGTTCCACCATACCGGCCCCGCCTTCCATTTTGGCCCGCAAAGTCAGGTAAAAAGCCTGCAATTCGCCGGTCAATTCCTTCAAAAAGTCGTATTTCTGGGTGAGGTCCATTGCCGGCAGCTTTTTCGCAACATTGATCTGCTTAAATTCAGGATTCGCAGGCAAAACCTTCCGATCGAGCCCGAATTGCTCCAAGTTGAAGCGCATGGCATTGTAAACAAGATAGTTGGCTTCCCTCCGAAACAAGTCGAGTGCCGTTTCCGGCTCGGTCGCGATCGCCTGCCCGATGTAGGCGGCTGCCGCACGTGTGGAACCTTTGAAAAACCGTTCGAGAAACCGTGCAAATGGATCGAGAAAGGGCAAAAACAACAGGATTCCCATCAAGTTGGTCAGCGTTGAAAACAACGCGAGGCCGATGAGCGGATCTGAAATCGCAAACAGGTCGGTGATGATCCATAAAATGGGTTTCAACAAGGCAAAGACCACGATCATCAGCAGGAGGTTGAAGGTGAAATTGCCCAATGCCACGCGCTTTTTGACGGGTCCGCCCCCGATGGCGCTGATCAGCAATTTGATGATCGTACCCACCTCGGAGCCGAGCACGAGCGCTGCGGCAGGCGCAAACCCGAGCGCGCCCGTATGCAAGGCGCTGAGCGTAAGCGCCATCGTGACATTGCTCGACTGGACAATCACCGTGATCACAAATCCAAGCGCCAGGAAAATGAGCAACGGCATGTCGTTGAATTGGCCAAGGTTGAAATTCTGAACCTGACCTTCCATGGCCGTTTTCATGAATGCCAAAGCCACAAACAGCAATCCAAATCCTAACAGGAAAAAGGAAATGTAACGGGTGGTTTTGCGCTTGCCGCCGACCATCAACAAGATGCCCCCTACACAAATCGCAGGATAGGCGATCAATTCCAGGTCCATCGAGAAGCCAATCGTCGCAACAATCCAACTTGAGGCCGTTGTTCCGAGGTTGGCGCCCAAAATCAAGGCCAAGGCGGTGCGCATGGAAAAGATACCGGCCCCGACGAAGGCGAGTACCATGAGGGAGACCATCGAACTGCTTTGCAGGATAGCCGTCACGAGCGCGCCGCCGGCGGCGGCTCCGTACCGGTTTTTCGTAATTTTCTGCAACAACAGCTTGAATCGACGCCCCGAAAGGTTGCGCAGAGATTCCTCCAGCAAATACATCGCAAACAGGAACAGGCCGATACCGGCTGCAAGCCTTAAAAGATGCGGCAGCAAATCCATACAGCAAAGGTGTGGAATTGAAAGGATGAATGAAAGTAGACAGCAGTTGCAGTTCGATCCGAAAATCAACGCAATGGGCAATTCATTGCGTGCCTGAAGCGAAAGCTATTTTTCGGAATAATCCACGCTGAGCGTCAATTGTGGTTCGGATTTGCCCCTGAGCTGTCGGCAATCGACCCTGATTTTCATGCCATTGGCATTTCTCCATTTGGCTTCGCACATCCGTAGCATGTTCGCTTCCATTTCCTCCATTCCCCGGTACATAATTTCCTTGGAATAATATTCATCTGGGGCTCCATACACATTCTGCAAGGAATCAATCATCTGCTCCGCCGCATTCATGCAGCCTTGGATGGAATTTGCAGAAACTTCCCCGTCATAATGCGAAAATCCTGCAAAAGTCAATTTCCCTTCATCGAAATTGAAGGTCCATTTCCCTGGCAGGCCATTTTCGGTTGCGTCATGTTGCCATTGACCGGCCCACTGAACGCCTTCGGGAAACAATTCAGGAAATTCCTTGGCAAAGTCTTGAACATGCATTCCAAGCCAGAAACGGCATCCTTCTATGGGTTTCGGCTCCATTTTGGTCGGCACTCGTGTATAAACGATGCTAAATTCGTAGCTGGACCGCAGGCTTGGGCCATTGGGATGGTATTCAGGTTTTTCGGCCGAATGCTGTTTGCCAAAATCGCAATTCAGCCGGATGCGCATGCCCGAGGTGACCCAGACCGCCTCGTGAAAAACCACCCGTTCGCCATTGGTCAAATCATAGTCCGAAGGACGCTCCACATATTCTTGGGGACCCTTCCATTGCTCGGACGGTGGGCCAAACAACTCGGAATATTCTGCGACGACCGCACCCGCACTTTTTACCCAGGCATCAAATTCGGCCTTGTTTCCCGGCGAATTTTGCCCGTGGAATTGAGCCTCACCTAGCCGATTCTTGTAAAAGCCGATGCTCCAGGCCCCTTGAATCGCATTCATGGAATCCTGAAATGCCAATTGCTTCGAAAATTCCATTGCATCGGGTAGAATTCCCGGGTTTTGAGCGGAAAACTCAGCCGCAGACATACGCATTTGAATGGCATGCTGACCAAAAAGCGGAAGCGCATTCATACAGCAAATGGCAGTGAAGAATAAGAACAGCGACGATGAATTCCGTTTCATTGATGGAATCTACGGATTTTCGATGGATAGTAGCAATTAGAACCTCGCCGCCAAGACCGCTTTTGCGATCACGGCATTTTTATCGCCTTTCCCGGCATAGGGCACAAGGAGATAAATCACCTCATTTTCTGCGATTTCCGTCGGAAGTTTTTCTCCGGGGGCTACCACTTTGATCGTTTCGTCTGGCAAAAACTGCATGAAAAGCGGCTCCATCATGTCCCGGGCATCGTTTTCTTCCTGAATCGACCCCGCCCAGTCGGCGCTTTTGACAGCGGCTTCGGTGACTTCGGGATCACAAGCAGTCGTGACGTTCACGACCAGCAAATGCGACTTCCCATCCAAGGAAAGCCAGGCTTCGTCGTAATCGTCCGTTTGTTTGGTCGCTGCATTCACGATCCGCTGATAAAAAGACCCTTTTTCATCCTCGTGCATCCGGTACTTTTTCTCGTCCCCAGCGAATTCACGGTCGGGCAACGTGAGCGTGTTTCCGCCTTTGGTATCGAATCCGACAAACATATACGTGCCTTTTTCGAGTTCGCGGGCTTCAAAAGAATGCGGTGCGACTTTGCCATTTTCAATCAAGCCCTCCTTGGTGTCGTCGGCAATGACAAAGCCCAGCGTGTCATTCGTCGGATTGAAGAAGTTGACAATGCGGGTGGTCGGAACTTTTTCGGGCGCTGTGGCGGTACTGTCGTAGCTGATGACCGACGTGGGTTCGTTAGACGCGCCTTTGCCCTTGATCACCAACAGGTAAATGCTCAGGACGCCAAGCAACAAACCCCAGACAAACACCGGAATCCAAAAGAAATCGTGCTTTTTTTTGACCTTGTTGCCGTTTTCGTCTTCGCTGCTGCCCAACAAGGCCAAGCCGAGCAGCAAAATGACGATGCCGGAAAACAGCGACGTCCAACCGATGAAGTTGGGGTTGCCAATGCGAGTATCGGGATCGCCGCTTACCCATTTGACAATCAGGCCAGTAAGGAAAAAAATGATGGGAACTGCAATTCCCATTCCGCGCCAGATGAGCATCTTGTATTCAGATTAAGGGTTCAAATTCAATTTCGAAGGCAATATAAGGTGTTTGCCGTTCGAATGGAAACTTCCTCAGTGCGACTTCTTCCAATCCTCCTTCACGTGGTTGTTGAGCAGGTAAACGAATACCTTCTTGATTTCGAGGTCGGTGAGGGTTTCTTTGGTGAGGCTCGGCCGGTGTTCATGCGGCTTGAGGCGAATGAGATAACTTTCGAGCTGCAAGGGCAGAAACCGTGGTTCGACCTTTTTTCCGTCGACTTCCTTGGTATGGCAGGTGGCGCAGCGCGTTTGGTAAATGCTGTGCCCTTCCTTGTACTGAGCCAGAAAATCCTTGCGGTCCTTGACCTCATGCTTTTCGGGTATGCGGTATTCGGCCTCTTTGGGGAAGGAGCAGGCAGCAAGGAGCAGGCAGAGGAAGAAGGGGAGGGCCAAACGCTTCATGGGCTGAATATCGCAAGCAATTCGGTGGACGCCAAATTGGGAGTGAAAGTTGTCAATGCCCGCTTTCAGCGTCTTATTCTAATTCTGGAAAGCCTGTCGAAAAATTCGTTTTGCTTCCCCATGTCATCAGTTGCTTCTTGACACCTTCCATGGTTTCATTTTTGCCAATTTCTTCTCCCACCGCATTCAGCACGTGTCTTACGCTCCAAGGTATATCTCCAATTACCGCTGCTCCAGCATAGTAAACATGGTAATAAATGCTCCCTTGACCAGGATGGTCGATACTCCAACGCACGAAAAGCTCGTCAATTACCGCATATTCTGAGCATACATTGTTGTAATTCAGTGCTGTGGGATTCTTAAGCCAGTTTCGAATTGCATTGAGGAATCTGCCATAGTCGAGGTGATCCTCCGTAAGACAAGCCGCCAAATAAGCAACCAGCACACGAATGGGCTTTGGTTGTACCATGATGTATTCAGCCCAAGGCTCAAAGTCAAGAATCTCAGCGATACTGGTTGCCGACATCGCGTTTGGGTCGCCGTTCCTGGCCAGAAAATCCAACTTATTGAATTCCATCTTCTGCGTCCAAATACGAATTTAACAAATGATGCCTGAGCTGAAAACTCCGGTTATTTCCCTTCGACGTAGCGCTTGAAGTTGTCCAGAATCATCTGCCAGCCAGTTTGCTGCAATTCCAAGGAATTTTCCGTTTCGGCATCAAACGTCTCGGTCACGACCGTGTGGTCGCCGTCTTGCACGAATGTGATACGCACCCGACGGGCATCTTCCAAGCTGTATTCGATCTCGGCATGGGCTTCGACAACGTCATAAATCCCGTTGAAATCAAATCCGAAGCTGCCGTCCTTGGCTTCCATGCGGTAGCTGAACGATCCGCCGACGCGGAGGTCGTTGCTTGCAGCCGGTGTATGCCAGTCGTCGCTTGCATTGTTCCACTGTTGCACATCCGCCGGATTGGTCCAGCAATGCCAGACAGTTTCAATCGGACGGTTCACGGTTGTTTGAACGGTGATGGATGCTTTTTCTTGTTGCATTTTCGAAATTAAAATTTATGGGGGGCGGGGGCCCCGGAAACCCCCCCGGGGGGGGGCGAAAGAGGGCCGGGGGGTAAGTCTTTGGGCATGTCTTATCGGGGTGTGGCGTGTTTCGGGGGGCGTTTGATGTTTGCCTTGCAGTCCAAACGCTTTAAAGGAATTCAAACGTGGGTGATGTGGGGGATTCAAAGGCAAACTGGGGGGGGGACCCCCCCCCAAGGGGGGGGGGGGGAATCTCCCCAGTTGGTGGGGTTTTTTTTCCCCCCCAGGGATTTTTGCCCTGTGTTGGGGGTGGGGGGGGAGGGGGTGTAATTTTCCTTTTCCCCTTTGCCAACTTTCCCCCCCCCCGGGGGGGGGGGAGAGGAAGGGGGGGGGGGGAATTCAAACTTTGATCGCGCGGGCCATCGGCTTCCCGGGGCCCAGTCGAAGGGGGTTTGGGGGCCGGGGGAGGAAATTGGGCCGGGCCCCCGGGGGGTAATAGCCCCCCCCGGGGGGGGAGGTAAAGTCAGGGGGGGGGGTTTCCTCGGCCCCCCCCGGGGTTTGGGAGGGGGGGGGGGGGGGGGGGTGTTTTTTTCTCCGGCCGGGGGCTCCTCGCGGAAGGGGGGGGGGTTCCATAACAATAGCACGGGGGGGGTTTTGGTCTCCCGCTGTTTGGGGGGGGGGGTGGTTCGGTTTTTTTTTCCCGGGGGGCCTTGGGGGAAGAAAAAACTCCCTTGGGTCGGCTGGTGGATTTCCCCCCGATATCGGGGTGGTTTTTGGTCTTTTTTCTTCCCCCGCGGGGGGGGGGGGGGCCTTATTAACTTTGTCTTGGGGGGGGGCCCGTCGGGGATCGGGGGGATTCCGGGGTTGGAGTAGGCCATTTACCGTATTTCCCTTTCCTTTTTCCGAAAGGGGAAAAAGGGGGGGGGGGGTTGTGGGGGGTTGGAAGGGGGGGGGGGGGGCGTTGTTCCCCTCTTCCCCCCTTCTGAGGGGGAAAAGGGGTGGGGGGGGGGGGGCCGGTGGGATCCTCCGGGTTGGGCAGGATGGGTAGCCCTCGGTTGGGGGGGGGGGGGTCGGGGGCCAATCAAGAAGGGGGGGGGGGGAGGGGAGCCCAGAGGCGGGGTTTCCCCTCCCTCCCCTCGGGGGAAAGGGGCGCCCCCCCGCGCCCTTTCCCTTTGTGTCCTTCGTGGAAGGGCGGTCGGGGGGCGGGGGCCGTCGGGCGTCGGGCTTTGTTTTTTTTTCGTGTTTATTTGTGATATAGGGAAAAAAATAACCCTTTATTTGGCCCCACCCCCCCCTTTCCCTCAATTTGGGATTAAAGTTTGATTCCGGAAAAAAGGGAAATGAAGGCCTGGGGGGTGCGGGGGGGGGGGGCAAGTCGGGGGGCAGGGAAATCGTAAAATTGATGTGGACGCTTACTTCATATCCTTCCCTGGCAAATAACCACGCTGCAACAACAGACCGTGGATCGTATCTTTCATGTCCCAAAATTGTTGGGAACCGCTGACCTTCAGCGTAAAAACCAAGTCGGTAAATTCCCTTTCGAAGGTCATCTTGTAAAACAGGTTGGCAAATGTGATCGTCGGAAATTGCTTTTGGAATTCCCGCACGACGTCGATCAGTCCGCCATCGACCTTGGGTTTGTGCGGAATGCAATAGTAAGCCTTGCAGGTCGCGGGTTCTTGATTGGCTTCGGATAGGTATTCGGGAAATCGGCTGTTCAGGACTTCGAAGATCTTCCGTTCCAAGGCAGGGGCCCAAAACCGTGAACCATGAAGCTTTTTGCAGGCCGCGTACAGGGAATAGGCCTCGTCATGCCGACCGGCAAACTGATAAATCAGGTGCAGATCGCGGTAGATTTCGAGCAGCATGCCTTTTGCCGGGACCGAATTCGTCAGGACTTCAAACGATCGTTGCACAAACTGCTCTACATTTCCACGCAGGAGTTCTTCGCGCAGGGACAGAATCTGCTCCTCGGTCTTCCTTTCATCTTGACCATGCTTCAATTTCAAGGACTGCGGCGGAATGACGGGCAATTCCAGGGTCTTGCTCCGCGTTTCCGAACCCACGTATTGGCCCTCCGAGTTGGTGTCTTGCTGTTGAAGATGATTGTTTTCCATGCAATGTTTTGCCGTCCTTGAGCTTGTCGCAGCCATTGCCGCCGACGCAAGCATCAGAATCCTTTTCCACTGCGATTTTACACATTTTGCCCCCGAATTTCAAATCCGGCTTGCAAGTTCGCTGAGCGCTGCGAAGCAGATTGCCTTTGGATGCACGTTATGGAGTGGCCGGAAGTCACGTTGAACGGGAACTGTCACGGACTCCCCAAGGTTGGCAGAAAATTCGTTGATTTGCATTCTCAAAGCTGAATTGGAAATGAAGTTCAAGACAAATATCAAATGTGGCGGCTGCATCGCGGCGGTGACACCTGTTTTGGATGCTGCTGTCGGCAACGGCAATTGGCAGGTTGATCTCAGCGATCCGCTGAAGGTGCTCACCTTGCCCGAAAATGCATCGTTGGAGGAAATCAAGTCCAAGTTGACCGCCATCGGTTATCAAATGGAGACCTTGTAGTCCAAGTGTTTGCAGCATGAAAAAGTGGCTCGTCATCCTGGTAAAGGTGCTGATTCTCGCAGTGGCGATGTACGTGCGCTACCTTTCGGAATATGTGCCCAAGACGTTGACCGAACGCAATGTGGTGTACACCTCCCTGCGTTTGGTCATGGTGCTCATCGTGTTGAATCTCGTGTACGAGGTGATGAAAAGCATCTACCGGAGCCGCAACCGCATCAAAGGCTTGGTTCACGATGGATTTTTGCAAGGGCTCCGCAATTTGTTCATCCTCTTCTCCGGCCTCGTCGTGAGTGCCACCCTGTTCGGATTCTTCGGGATTGACTTCAAGACGCTGTTCACGACCTTGAGCATCGTCGCTGCAGCGATTGCCATCGTCACCAAGGAGTTCATCAACGACATGATTGTCGGCATCTTTTTGGGCTTCTCCAAAGACTTCGAAATTGGGGACTACGTCAAAATTGACGATGAGAAGGGTAAAATCGTGGAAATTGGCCTCACCAAAATCAAGTTGCTCAACGACGACGATGACCTCATGATCATCCCCAACAACAAGGTTTACGCCAGCGAAGTCACCAATTACACCAAACGCGACATTCGCATCTTAAGCATTGATTTCCAGATCGCGATCGCCAAAATCACGAGCATCGATGCCCTGGAAAGCGACTTGATCCATTCCTTGGATTCATTTGCAGAATACATCCACGAGGACTCCTTCTTGCTCAAGATTGTGGAAGTGAAGAAGGAGCATCTGGACCTCAAGTTCCAATACCGTTTGAAGAACCTCGACCGGGAAATGCAGCGGCAGATTCGACGGAAGACTGTGCGCCAAGTGTTGAGCTACGTGACACAAAAGCCTTCCTTGGACAAGGTGGAGAAGGCCTGACGTACCTTGGTTTTGTCTTGGAGATTCATCGTGCAGATGGCTGCTTGTGAGGCGCAAGGATTCGTTTTGTTCGTGAAAAACAGGCAATTCGAAGTCCAATTCGCCTTTTTTAACGAAAACATACAACAAATTCACAAATCAGCTGTTCCTTTGTCATCTAAATCTCGGTATGCGAATTCGTAGAATTTCTTTGTTGTTGCTGTTGTTGACGGCATCCCATTTCAGCCTTCAAGCCCAAAATCCTGCACGTGCGATCATGGACAAAATGATTGCGAGCATGGACAACATTCTCACGGTCAGTGCCCGTGTCAAGCGACTTGAGCGTTTGGCCGATGGCGAAGTGGTGACCGGCGAAATGGAGTTCAAAGCCATGTTTGAGCCGCGCCTCAAAGCATACGTACGCATCAAAAGTCCGCGCGAAGGAACTGAAGTTCTCTATGTCGATGGATGGAACGACAACAATGCCCTCGTCAACACGAACGGATTTCCATGGATCAACGTGAGCTTGGATCCTGAGGGAAGCACCATGATGGACAAGCAGCACCACAGCCTGCGCTGCATTGGTTTCCGGTTCACGGAGGGCGTTGTCAAGCACGTGTACAAACGCCATACCACTGATTTTGATGATCATGTCATCTACATGGGGCAGCAAAAATGGTACAACCGCACGACGCATGTCGTGAAGATCATCTATGATGACTATGGCTCATCCAAATACACCGTCCAAGGCACCGAAAACCTCTCCCAAATCGAAAGGAAAATTTTTGTTCCTGCTGCCAAAATCCTGGAAATGAACCCTGGAATGGACGATTATTGGGACTTGAAGCCTGGACAGGTAATCAACGTGCCAACGGTGTACGGCAAGGAATCCATCTTCATGATTGACACGGAAACCTATCTTCCGATCGTCCAAATCATCAACGACGAAAAGGGATTGTTTGAGAAATACGAATACCACGACGTCAAGGTCAATCCCAAGTTTGGCGCCAACGAATTTTCCAAGGACTTTCCCGACTACGGATTCTGAGCCTTTACAGAGCTGAGTCCTGAACGCAGGGCGAGGTAACCTGCAAACAGGAATCCTGACAGCACGATGGTCATTACCACTGCTTCTTTGTGTGCAAACGGGTGGATGAAGGGTTGCAGGCAATCCATTGCCAATCGCATGGGGTGTCTCAAAATATCCCAGCTGTTCCAACGCAACACGCGTCCGAGATAGATGCCATAGGCTGCGCCAATCGACGACAAAAGCATGATCGCCCAAGCGTAGGCAGGACGCACATGGTCTGCGAGCAAGTGATGCATCTGCTTCATGGAAAAGAATCCGAGCAGGAGGCCGTTGAAGGCAAAGCTTGTCATGAGCAGGATGTCGTACCAATAGGGCACGTGCGGACGTGGGCGCAGGTGCACAAGGTCGGTGATGATATAGGGTGCATTCGGAAGGAAAAGCAGCCAAGGAATGAAGAGGATGGCCCCGACGAGCAATTTGTTGCGTTTCAGCGTCAGCCCTTCGGCAAGGGTTGAAAAAAACACCGGCATCCAAGCCAAAAAGAGATTCCACCCCAGAAAGGAGAAGGCACCTTTGCCCGTCCATACGTAGCGTAGGGCCACAAGACTGATGCAATAAGCGGTGAACATGGCCAAAACACCGAGTTGATGGGAGGTTTGACGGCTAAGGGGAATGCCCAACGGGCGTTTGAAAATGTGCAACATCAGGGAACCGGATTTGAGGTACGGCTGCTGTACGTTGAATGTACCGCCCAGGTTGCAGCGAATTTTCAAAGAAAGTTCGGCGAATGATTGGAGAAAATTGCTACCTTTGCACTCCAAATTTGTTCTGGCGCGATAGTACAATGGATAGTACATGAGTTTCCGGAGCCCAGGATGAAGGTTCGATTCCTTCTCGCGCTACTTCAAAACGGATGCCAATGGTGTCCGTTTTTTTATGGGTTACCAGCAACACATTTCCCAAATGCTCAACAAAACGACTGTCCAATCAAGATTTTTCCAAGGGCAATCATCTTCGTGGTGCGTAGCCTGAATGGGAACCTAGCTTTGCGCCTGTTGGTGGGATGATTCTCATGAAGCGAGGTAAAAAAGTTCGTACATCTGGGTTTTTGTGGCATTGGTCAGATGTGCTTCTCCTTGCTGTGATTATCTTCATTGCGGCATTGCTGATGCTTTAAGCTGTCGATTGGGATAGGTAGTCATCGAAATCCATCAACTGGAAAAGTGAAATTTGGATATCTTGATTACCTTTAATACCTGTGAATAAGGCAAAATCCAGAATACTGAACTTTTCCTTTTGGACCTGTATCTTCTGGATGGGTTACATCAGTGCCTATTGTCAAACAGGCAAATTGCCGGAACGCAAGTTTTACTTCAACCATGTGGGCGTCGCCCAAGGGTTGCCCAATGGCTTTGTCAACGCAGTATTTCGTGATCACCTTGGAATGCTCTGGATCGGCACCTACAATGGATTGGCATGTTTTGATGGTGCCCATTTCAAATTCTGGAAAGTAGATATTAAAAACCCGAAATCAATTGAAAATTCTGTGGTACAGGGTATTACAGAGGATGCCAATGGCAATATCTGGTGCAGCACGGAAAAGGGGGTGAGCAGGTTTGACCATAAAGAATTCTTCAATTACCATCTCTTTGACCAAGAGACGGGGGAAATGTCTGTCATCTACAATTGGGCGGTTCAGCGCACACCGGCTGACGAAATCGTAGCCTGCGGCACAGGAGGCCTTTTTTTCTATGACGCAAAGGCTGACAGTTTTGTTCAAGCGATTCCCAAAGGTCCCGATGGCAACCGCTTGTTCAGAGGAGTTCACAAGAATAGCATGGCGATCGACAGTGTGCGCAATGGGATATGGCTTGGTACAGATCGCGGAGTCGCCTACTTTGATCTCAAGACGCGGCAGTATGTAGGAGCTTTGCACAATCCCAAAAATTGGAAAGCGCTGTCAGGGAATGTTGCTCACCCGGTGGTTTTGGACCGACAAGGACGGCTTTTTTACCATGACGAATTCCTTGAGGCGTTTGTCACGTGGAACCCGGAAACGAATGACAGTACCGCACGTTCCACGGCAAAATGGACGGACCGCAAACAAACATTTGCGACCTCCTATATCGACCCGCTAGGCAATATTTGGATCAGTAGTTGGCATCCGAACGCCTATTTTTGGGAGGCAGCAACAGGCAAGGTCTATCAGTTTGCGCACAATTCAGGTGATCAATACACCATTGCTTCCAATTTTTTCTGGGACGTTCACCGCGATGCAGATGGTACCATGTATTTTGGGACCGCCAACGGATTGAGTATCGTCAATCCGCAAAGCACCTTTTTCTCCATCCTTGAATTGCCTGATAGCATCGACCATCGCAGCAACTATGGGACGCCGCTGCTCCTCAACGTGGACTTGCAAGATAGGCTATGGCTTGCGCCCTCCTATGATTTCCTGCTGAGTTATGATTTGAAATCAGAGAAATTTCGGCGATTTGACCTCTTTGGTGTACCAAACCCTCGAGATCCGGATCGCAAGCGCGTTGCGAGCATGACGCCTACGAAAGACACCTTGTATTTTGGTACAACTGACGGTATCTATACCCTTGACCTCCAAACAGATCGTTTTGCAAAACTGCCTTTCCTTCCGCCTTCATTGGGCTTGGAAGGCCATTTTATCCTGGAGATCATGCTCAATCGTCACCACGAAATTTGGGCAGATGTCTCGCAAAAAGGTCTTCTCCGTTACAATATCAAGACGCATGCAGCCCAAATTTATCCGCATGACCCCAACGATTCGACTTCTTTCTCAAATCGTGGTGCGTATCAGATTTACGAAGATGAGAAGGGGGAGATGTGGTTCAATTGTGCGGATGAAGGCATCGTCCGATTTGATCGCGCTCATGATCGATTTGAATACCTGCCAAAATCCGTACAGACGAAGATCGGTTCTTGCAAAACATTTTACATCAATCGGCACGGTAATCCATGGATCCTCAACACTTTCAATGAGCTTTTTCATTACGACATCCAATCGAAAAAACTGACCCGGGACTTCCCAACCGTTGAGTTAGATCACTTGAGTTATGGCGACATGTTATTTGACAAGGATCAAAGGCTTTGGCTTACCATCCATAACGACTTTGCAATCGTGGATGGGAAAAAAGGCACAGTCACCAAATTCAGCATCAACCATAGCCCGGATGATTCACGTTGGGCTCATTCTCTTTATTCCCTACGCGATGGACGCATCCTCTCCGAAAGCCGGAATGCACTCATCTTTTTTGACCCGGATGTGCGGAAACAGTCCGTTTTGATTGATCCTGTGCTGATCAGTCATTTTTCAGCAATCGACACAACGATTACCTTTTTGGATGATCTTGAGACGATTCACCTGGGATATTGGCAAAACTATTTTTCGCTGGATTTTGGCAGCATTGGGTTGTTGAAAAGTGGCGAACGGCAATGGCAATATCGACTTGAAGGGTTTGATCCGATCTGGATCGACTGTGGTGAACGTCGCACTGCCTATTATACCAATGTTCCTTCCGGCGAATATACATTTCAAGTGCGCGTCAAGGACGGTACGGGGCAATGGCATCCGTCTAACCATCCTATCAAAATCAACATTGGCCGCATTTTTTACCGCACGTTTTGGTTCAAATCATTGCTGATCCTTTTCATCATCGCCATCGTGCTTTGGTGGATGAATACTTGGACTCAAAGAGCCAGAAACCGTGAGTACGAGCGTGCAATCAGCTATTTTGCCAACTCGATGCATGGCAGCAACCAAGTCCAAGACATTCTGCGAGACATCACCGACAATGTGATCACACGAACCAATCTGGTGGACTGTGTGATCTACCTTGTCGATGAATCGGGCCAAGCGTTGATCAAAGTCGCGGCTTATGGCGAAAACAATGCGGAAGAGCACGATGAGATCAATCCACTGTCTATTCAGATCGGCAGCGGCATCGTGGGCAAGGTTGCGGCATCTCGGCAGGCCATGGTCATTGCAGATACGCGCAACGAGCCAGAATACATTCCCAGTTTGTTGCAAGGCAGGTCAGAGATTGCAGTTCCGATCGTACACGATGGTCGTGTTTTGGGGGTAATCGATGCCGAACATCCGCGGCGGAATTTTTTCAAAAAAGCTCATTTGGACCTCCTCACGACCATTGCAAGCATCTCATCGAGCAAGATTGCCAATGCGCAAAAGGCAACGGAGATCGAGGAAAATGAACGCCGACTCAAGGAACTTCAGTCCATGGTTTCCGAAACCAGGCAATTGGCATTGCGGGCGCAAATGAATCCGCATTTCATTTTCAATTGCCTCAATTCGATCAACAGTTTCATCCTCGACAACGACCAGGAGACGGCAAGCCGTTATCTCATCAAGTTTGCCAAGCTCATTCGTTTGATCCTGGAAAATTCGAATTCGAAGCTGATCCCGCTCCAAAGCGAGCTCGACGCCTTGAAACTCTACATTGAAATGGAGGCCCTGCGGTTTGAACCCAAGTTCAGTTGGCAAATCGATGTCGACGAAGAGGTCGCGGCGCATCACGTGATGGTGCCCCCCTTGATCTTGCAGCCTTTTGTCGAAAATGCCATCTGGCACGGCCTCCTCCACAAGAGTGGGCCGGGCAATTTGACCGTCGCCGTCACGCAGCCGGAAAATACCTTGACCTGCACCATTACCGACAACGGGGTAGGGCGGGAAGCCTCCCGCCAAAACAAGGCTGCAAGCCTCAATCAGAAGCAAAGTCTTGGGCTCAAGCTCACACAAGAGCGGCTCGCGCTCATGCACGAGCAGGAACAGAAAAAATTCAAGGTCGAGATTTTTGACCTGCACGACAAGGAAGGGAACGCTTTAGGTACCCAGGTTGTGATAGAAATGGAACTCAACGATTAATCACGCACGCTATGATTACCTGCATTATCATCGACGACGAAACGAAATGCGTTCATACGCTGGAACTTATCATTCAACGCCATTGCCCTGAATTGCAGTTGCTTGCCAGTTGCGACAGTGCCGAATCCGGACTCGAAGCGATACGGACTCACCGTCCGCAGGTGGTGTTTCTTGACATCGAAATGCCCAAAATGAATGGCTTTGACATGCTCGACAAGGTGGGCAAAATTGATTTCCATGTGGTGTTTACCACGGCCTACAGTCAGTTTGCCATCAAGGCCTTTCAATACAGTGCCCTTAACTACCTTTTGAAACCGATCGATCCTGACGATTTGATCGATACCGTCAGCCGCATTCAAAACCTTCAGCGTCCACCACAACAGGAACAGATTGACATTTTGCTCGAAACACTTCGCCGACCTGAACCCAAGATGCAGCGCATTGCCTTGAGCACGCACGACGGACTGATTTTTGTGCAAACGACCGACATCATGTATTGCCAAAGCGAAAACAACTACACTTGGGTTTACCTGACCAAGGGCGGAAAACACCTCCTGGCAAAAACACTGAAGGAATTCGAAGAAACTTTGCCCGCGCTGGATTTTTATAGAATTCACAACAGCTATCTGGTGAATCTCAATGAAATTCAGCGTTTTGTGCGTGAGGATGGTGGTTATGTCATCATGAACAATGGCACCCAAATCACGATCGCGCGCGCAAGGCGGGAACAATTTTTCTCGTTGTTTGACAAGTTTTGAAGCCGATCGAGGGTTGTAAGTGAGCAGTTCAAACGCAAAGAAGGGGCTTCCCGTTTGAGGAGGCCCCTTCTTTGTATTCAAAATCAGTGATTAACGCTTGTTCAACTGCATCAAGACCTTGAAGATGGCGTCGCCATTGTCATCGGAATCGGTGCTGCGCATCAATTGCAGGGTAACGCCGGTGCTTTCGTAGAAGTAAATGTCACTGTCGACACGAGCCTTGAAACCCGCAGCGGTGTTAAGGCAACCGTCGAGCTGGGTTTTGATCGTCTTGAGGAAGGCATCGGCATCCGCTTCGTCAGAGATCAAGGTATAGAATTGAATCTTGCTTTTGCCTTCTGTGAATGTAGGAAGGATCAAGGCATGGTCAAAACCTTCGAGGCTTGCCGTGGCATTGAAGACGTCTTCGCCTTCCATCTCGGTTTCTTCATCATTGAGTTCGCCTTTGACCTCACCGAAATTAGTCGCGGCCATCTTGGTCGTCGATTTAACCGTGGTACAGAAGTCGGGTGCTTGTGCAGTAGCAGTTTGCGCAGAGAAAAGGATGCCTGTGGCGATAAAAAGGCCGAATACGAATTTTTTCATGTGATGTTGTTTAAACAAAGGATTGAACGATCGCTGCTCGGTTGTGAACAGCCGCGCAAAGGTAGGCCATGGCGGGTTCAATCCCAAAACGAAAAAAATGCCGGGAGAATTTGATGCAATGGCTCAAGGGTTTGCTTTGGTGCCGATGCCCCAAAAAACAAGCGGCACCCTTGTTAAAAGGATGCCGCTTACTTTTTACAGCGAAAGTATTAGTGACGAACGATCACTTTGCTGGTCAACGTGGCGCCATTGGCACTTGTGAGCTTCACGAAATACGTTCCGTTGTCCAAAACGCTCGCATCGATGGTGGTTTCGTGGGTGCGTGCTTTTGTGACATAGCCTTGGACGCCGTCCACAACACGACCGGTCATGTCATATACCTGCATCGAGACCATTCCTTCGGTTTCAAAGAAGAAATGAACCGTCACCAAGTCCTGTGCAATGGTTGGATAAACCTTGATCTGATTGCCGACGTTGTCGCCTTTGCCCGGATCAAGCTCGATGTCCTTCATTTTTCCGGCGCCAAAAGAGAACAAATTGACGCAAAGCAGCATCAGCACCATGGAAGCCACAAACAGATTTTTAGTAAATTTTTGAATCATACGATGTTTCATTAAGCGTTGAAGATCAAAATAATGAAATGAAGTTAGCGGGATTCGGATGCATTTCCAAATCTCCTGTTCAAAATCATGATTCGATGGGTATTGAAGTTTTCAACACCGTTTTTCAACAGCGGGAGGGATGTTCCACTATGTTATGCCCGCATTTTACTCAAAGCCCGCATCGCAAGCCAAAGCATCAAGGCGGTAAAGGCAACCATGATGACAAATCCCTTCCACACCATCGGATCCTCCGGATGTGCCTCAAACAGCGCCCGCGAACCTTCCACCACATAATAAAAGGGATTGAAGCTTGCCGCTGTTTGCAGCCATTGCGGTGCTTGGTCGTTGATCGGAATGAGAATCCCCGAAAGCAATGTCACAGGCAAATAAAAGGTGTTCGTAATCGACGCCAAGGCGCCTTCGTCCTGTATCGTCAACGAGATTGCATAAGATGCGGCCGACATGCACATGCCGATCATCAGCACCATTACCATTGTCAAAGCCAATCCGCCAAGGGAGACGTCCAAACCGAAGAAAAAGGCGACCGTGATCAACAGCACACATTGCAAAATCAATGTGACCAACTGATTGCCGACCAAACTCAAGATGATACTCAGACGCGAGGCGGGCGTGACCAACCACCGTGCGATGATACCCGTACGGATTTCATCGATGAAGCTGAATCCGGCAAACAATCCCCCCATGCCCATGATGATGAGCATCCCCGGCGTGAAGCTGCGCACAGTTTCCACCATCGTTTGGGATTGGCCATTTTCGCCGGGCATGTTTTTGAGGAGCGGCATGTACAGCAGCAGGTACAAAACCGGCTGCAACATCCCGATAAACAACCACATGGGTTCCCGAAGGGTCTTTTTCAAGTGCCGCATAAACAGCAACCACGTGTCTTTGAAGAAGTTGGTCATGGTCTATTCCTTTCCGTCCTCCCTCAGGGACCGTCCTGTTTGTTGCAAAAACACATCGTCGAGTGAGGGTCGAGACATCGCAATCGTTTGAATGGCAATGCCTTCGCGGTCGAGGATGCGGAGCACCTCGGCAATCAAGGCGCCACCATCCCTAACATACAGATGCAATTTGAATTCTTGGAGAATCGTCTTTTGAATGAATTCACGTTCGCCCAGCAACTTCAGCGCTTGCTCGGCCTGCGCCTCGTGGTTGAATCCCACCGTGATACATTCCCCGCCGGTCTGCTTCTTCAGTGCCTCCGTCGTATCCACGGCCACAATCGTGCCGTGGTCGATGATCGCCACGCGGTCACAAAGGTTGTCGGCTTCCTCGAGGTAATGCGTTGTGAGAAAAATCGTCATTCCCTCATTCTTCAACCGCACGATTTCCTCCCAGAAATAGGCCCGACTTTGCGGATCAAGTCCTGTGGTCGGCTCGTCCAAAAATACAATCGTCGGATTGTGGACGATGCCCAATGCCAGATCCAGCCTTCGTTTCTGACCTCCCGAATAGGTTTTTGCTGCCCGGGAGGCAAATTCCGTCATCTGAAACCGTTTGGTCAGATCCGCAGCGCTTTTGGCTGCCTGCGCCTGCGAGAGCCCGTACAGGCGTGCCTGCAACACGAGATTCTCAATGGCATTCGAATAGGTATCGGTTCCGCCAGCTTGGGAGACGTAGCCGATGTTTTCGCGGACTTTCTGCGGATCTCGGAGCAGGTCGTGGCCGACAATCGTGGCCTTGCCGCTGCTCGGCGCGAGCAAGGTCGTCAGCATTTTCAAGGTCGTGCTTTTGCCTGCTCCGTTGGGGCCGAGAAATCCGAAGATTTCACCCTGGCGCACCTCCAAATCGACGCCTTTGACCGCCTCCACAGTTTTTTGTGCCTTGCCACGGCCCGTGACAAAGGTTTTGGTGAGTCCCGCTGTTTGCAGGATGATGGATCCGGTCATGGAACGCGCTTATTCGCCCTCTTCCGTTTCGTCAAACTCTTCCTGCAACTCGTTCTCCTCCAATTGAATGTTGTGGTAGTTGGAGAATGACTTCTGCGCTGACTGAAACTTCTCGTCGACCACCGCCTCATTGGTTTGCACCTTGACGAGGATTCCCTGCATCAACTCCATGTCAGGTGTTTCGGTGTACAATTGATCGATAATCGTGCGATAGTCGGTATCCATGATGTCATGGTAAAACTGAAACAACTCAATCGCGGCTTGACGCATCCCGAATTCGTTGGGGATTGCCTTGAGATTGTTCATGTTTTTGATGCCATCGGTGCATTTTGTGATCACAACATCGAGCTGTGCAAAGGTCTCGCCTTTGTCCTCGGGAAGCGCGTCAAACATCGCGATCAACTTCAGAAGTTCTGTCCCGATGATGTTTTGCTGCCCGACAATGTAGTCATTGTATTTGACGGGATCTGTGATTTTGAGCGTTTGTGCGTTCAATCCCGCAATGGTCATTGTCAGGAGAATCAACAGAAACGACTTTTTCAACAATGCGTACATAGTTTTCATGCTTTTAAACCAACGTGAACAAAGTTAACAACTTGCCCGAATAATTGTCTTCCTTCAAATTCCTTGCCAAAAGCCAGTCGGGCGAGGCACTGCATGAGAAAAACAGGCAATCAATTGTTTTTTAATTTCAATTCGACAGGGCCAAATGAAAGCTCATAAGACCGCTTCCATTCTTCTGCAACACCTTCCAACTGAATCGCGACCTGTAGAGAATAGGGGGAATGCGTGTCCAGGATCGGAAGCAGGCAAGGATAGCCCGTTGATTTGGCATTTTCCAGCAACAAAGCTTTGGATTCCGTTTGCTGACCACCTTGACTTACTTGGTAGCGAATTCTTGCAATCGGTGGCAGCTTCCCGCGTCCCACAGCAAAAACAGCCGCCTGAAGGTGGGGTTTACCTTCCAGAAATTCAGGTGTGAGTTTGATGTCAATTTTCGCGAAATTTTCAGATTCAGGCGCTTTTGCCTCGGCCAAATAGGCGACCAAACCTTCTCTTGCATGGTTGTAATGGTAGGCAAAACTCATTCGCCCATAGCCGCCCTCGCCCCATTGAGGTCCCCAGGAATTCTTGAAAATGAAACTGCTGTCTTGGTAGCCGACGATCAAAACCGTGTGTTGACCCTTTGGACGGTGTTTTTTTTGCTTCAAGCGAAGAATTCCGTTGGATTTTGCCCATTCTTTGGGGCAGTAGGCGTAAGTGACCACGATGCCTTTGATGCCTTCGTTGAGAAAGGAAACAATTTTTCCCGGTTCGCTGATCTTGGAGGCATCTGAAAACGACAAGACGGAGCCCGTGGGGCAGAGGTAGCGCGTGAATTCCTTTTGATTGGTCGAATCCATATCGGATTCTTGACGCAAAATGCCCTGTCTTTCAAGCAAATATTGGTAGTAGAGCGCCAAGGAACCGGCCTCTCCACGTGCTTGTTCGTGTGCGCGTAACGCCTCTGCATCCAACTGCAAGGGTACCCCGGTGAAGGTCTCCATCATGTCGCAAACCGCGTAGGCAGGCGATTTTGGGCCCATGGGAAGCGAACGAACGGCACTTTGTGCATACCGGTAGTCAACGGATTTTCCCTCCGCAACTTCAGGAGCCGCAGACGGAAAAAATAAGCCAATCAACGCAAAAAGGGGGATGAAGATGTCAATCATTGCCAACAAAACTGCGCAAAATCCTCGAAATGGAAGCCCAAGATTTCAAAGGCACGTAACATCGATTCCGGGGGTGCTGCTTCGAATCTCATTTTTTCACCCGTAATGGGATGCTCCAAATCCATTCGCCAGGCAAACAACTGCATGGTCGTTATCCCGTAATGCTGTTCCCAGGCATGGTTGTGATGCCGGTCGCCGCGCTTGAAATCGCTCAAAACCGGATGACGAACATGCGCAAAATGTCGCCTGATTTGGTGCATGCGTCCCGTATGCAATTTGATCGCTGCCAAGGAATAACGTGCCGTGGGATACCGGTCGACAGGCATCGGCAATTCGGAAGTCGCGAGGCGACGGTAGGAGGTATGCGCCGTTTGCAACTCGCCGGTGCCGTCCTTTTCCAGTGGCGTGTCGATCAATCCGCTGTCAGGAATCCAGCCCCGCAAAATTGCCAGGTAGGTTTTGGTCGTTTGCTCGGATTCCAAGGTCGCCTGCAATGCTTTGGCCCCTGCTGAGTCGAATGCAAACAGCAAAACGCCTGCCGTGCCGCGGTCCAACCGATGCACCGGATAGACATGCCTCCCCAATTGGTTCCGCAATTCCTGCAAAACAAATATCCGATCCGCCGAAATGCCGGTGCGGTGAACGAGAATGCCAGCCGGCTTCTCGATTGCCACGAAAAATTCGTCCTGAAAAAGAATGCGGAACTCCATCGCTGTGAAGTTCCGCATTCCTGCCGCGACGGACAAGTAAAAAGGAAATCAGTCGTGAACCATCAGCTTTTTGGTCAGCGACCGACCGTTGGACAGGTCCAAACGAATGTGGTAGCTACCTGCCTCGAGGTTTTCGCGCAGAATTTCGATTTCAGATGCATTTTCCACTGCCACCGATCTACAAATACGTCCGACATTGTCGATGATGCGCAGGGTTCCTGAAACCGGTTCGCCTTCGACCACCAAACGGCAGCCATCGTTCATCGGATTGGGATAGAGCCTCGTCCGATAGGCGGGATTGACCTGGACTTCAATCACATCGCTGAAGGAAAATGCATTGTCTGCATCCACTTGTTGAATGCGGTATTGGTTGATGCCGGAAACAGGGTTGGCATCGATGAAGTCGTAGCTGCTCGGCGTTCCTTGGGCATCCACTGTTCCGATCGGGGTATAAGTGCCATCTCCCGCAAGTCTCTCGACGATGAATTCCCGGACGTTGACTTCTTCTGTCGTGGTCCATGCAAGTTTCACGGATTCGTCCAATTGCTGCCCGGAGAAACTCGCCCATTTTACCGGAACAATCACAGTACCAAGAATTTGAATATTGTCAAATGCAAACTCCTCGGTACCTCCGGCTTGGTCGGCATCAATCCGCCAACGTAGACTGGACCCCGTACCAGGGATTGTAAATGTATATGTGGCGAATGTAGTTTGATCCACGTTGGTTACCGGATCAGCGCCGGTAATGGCTCCATCAAGGTTGGAGTCGATTCCGAGATTGCTTCCGACCGTGGGCGTTCCTTTGCCCATGAACCGGCCAACCGTTCTGAAGGCTCCGCCGTTGATACTTGCCTGCAAATTGACAGAATCCGCACTTTCCCACCGTGCACCATTGTTGTTGGAGCAGGCGACATTGATGCGCATTTGGAGGCTTCCATACGAGGTGATATTGATCAGTGTGGATGTGATTTGGCCTGCACTACGACAACCGACACAAGCGCCGGTACTGCCTCTGATATCCTCAAATACCCACATGAAGGTTCCTGTGATGCCCGTTAAGGCAGATCCAAACACAGTAATTCCGCAGGTCGGCGCTCCCAAGGGATTCATGTTGGTGCGCATGAAAACGTCTTGTTCAGTAGCACAGTCCATGAATGTGTTGCTGGTGTAACGTGAGCCTTCGCCGTCGGTTTCAAAGCTCTCTGTGTTCAGCACGGTCTGCGAAAGTAGCGTACTCGCATGGAATAGATACAGTGCGCCTAATGCCAACACTTTTTTAAGTGTCGAATCAATTTTTTCCATAGTCTAGTTGGTTGAGCGGAAGTCCGCAGTATCAAATAATCGGTGTGCAAATTATGACAATGGTCAATATTTTCCAAAGCAATTTGTTATGAATTCAACACATAAGCGTACAAATGTGTCCAAATAATCGTTCATACGGAGATCATGGGGCTGTTGCCCAGGTTTGTTTACTTATATGGAATTCAAAAATTCGCGCAGGTCGGTTTCAGGTCCGAGTCCCATCTTCTTTTTGAGCCGGGTTTTGGCGATACGCACAGACGCCGGAGCAATGTTTTTGCGCAAGGCAATGTCCTTGGAAGAATGTCCAAGGCGCAACATGCCACAGAGTTCCAATTCACTGCTGCTCAACCCCGGGAACTTCTGCTTCAGGTCGTCAAAAAAGGCATGATTCACTTTTTCGATTTGTTCTGCCTCCAAACTCAATTTTCCTTCCCCTTCGATTTTGCCTTTCAGCGTCATGATCAAGTCCTGTACAGCTTTCTCCGGATTGGGTTGTCGCCTGATTTGCTTGAGGTTGTCCAAAATTTCCTCAAAAGCATTCCGCCGCTGCGAATACACCAATGCATAGTCGGTAATGTCGCGGCGTTTCATTTCCAATGCCTGATTGAGCTGTGCATTTTGCAGGCGTTCATTCTTGAGGTTCAACTCAGCGAGCGCTCGGGCATAGGATTCCTGCGCATGCCTTGCATTCTCTTGGATGGCACGACGGCGCAGATTGATCAGGACGATGGCCAAAATGAGGATTGCCGTGATCGCGGCACTTGCGACCAGCAAAATTTGAAAGCTCGCTTTGGCTTTGGCTTCCGAAGCTACACGCCGCGAAAGGTAAATTTCGGTGTTGAAATGCGTGGTTTTGTCAATGAGCATGCCCTCCAAGGTCCTGACTTTCGTCTGAAAAGCCTTGCCTTGCAGACTGTCCCGCAGTTGAATCAGTTCTTGCTGAAATTGGGAGGCAACTTGCCAATTGTGCGTGTTTTGGGCGACCAAAATGCTGGTTTCAAGCAAATCCAAGCGGTAACGCAGCAAAATGGAAGGAGCGCTTTTCGCGGCAAAGGCTTTCATCGTCGCCAACATTTGTTCTGCCTCAGATAGGCGGTTCATCGCTACGAATGTGTGTACAAGCCTGAGTCCCGCTTGCAGGTGCACACCCTGATTCGGACGAAGGTCAAAATCATCAAAATTCACTTGGAAATAGGGGAGGGCCTCCAATGCACGGTTGGATTGCAAAAGCCCATCTCCGATGTTGTCGCGCACGCTGACGGCAAATCCCTGATCAGTTTGGTCGGTCGGATCGAGCATTGCAAGCGCAGTTTGATACAACCTGAGGGCAGAGTCGAGGTTGCCTACATGGAGCAACGCCATTCCCAAATTGTTGCGTGCAGAGGCTTCCCAGATGGGCTCATGGAGTTCGGTTGCGATGTTGATGCAGCGTTGGTAATAATGGAAGGCGCTGTCAAGTCTGTCGGCTTGCTGAAAGCAAATCGCAGTTGCGCTGCAATGCCTGAATCTCCGGGGGGTGGGTGCTTGTTCGCGTGCTTCGTCGATGGCAAGTGCGAGTTTGTAGTGGGGCAAAGCCAAATTGTGGGCTTCAAAGTCAGTGTAGGTTCCGGCGATGTTGCGGTGGATCCGTTGCCGGATCGGGGATAGCGGATCAATGAGGGAGTCCAGCGCAAGCACTTGGTTGATCCAGTCAAAAGCCTCGGAAACCCGTCCTTGACGGAGTAATACAGCCGCGATCTCGGTACCAATGATGCCCTGCGCAGCAGGGTCCGCGGATTGTGTGGATTCTTTCCACAATGCCTGGTACTGCGCAAGTCCCTCCACGGGATCGGCCTCGCACAATTGCTGACTTGTCAAGAACCGCGCACCGAATTCAGGTCTTTTGAAGAATCGGGGATCGGTCAGGCTCACCGAGTCGGGCACTTGAATCGGGTGTGCCGATACATTTTGGGAAAGCAAGCAGATCACAAGACCCAATACCAAACGTATACAAGCGCGTTGCAAATCGCCCGATCGCTGCAACGCTATCCCTTCGGATTTTTGAGGCATATTCATGGACATTCCATCGAAATTTAAACAATCACGCCGATTTGAATGCGAATGAATTCAAGGAACAGCCCGAAGGAAACCAAATTTTAGTGTTTACAACGCGTTTACAGGGCGTTTGCAATTCTGCTTCTGTTCTCATCATTGCGCCATGAAGGTGATCCCAGCCATCCGACATGTTGAGATTCAAAAGGTGAAACCCAAACGTCCAAATGTGCGGTTTTGTACACCGCGGCAACTTGAATCCCACAAAGAAGCAATTTGGTCCATCAACGCATCCTTGGTTGATTGGAGCCGGGAGGAATTTGATGCAGACTTTGGTGCTGCAAAGCTGTTTGCGGCCTTTTTTGTGGATGGAAAGGTCGTCGGTTTGGCAACGGTGATGGAGGAGGAATTTGAAATCAATGGAAAACGTGTTTTTACCATTGGGTTGGGCAAAGCGGTGATACAGCATGCCTACCGCAATCAGTTTTTGGTGCAACGCGCTTTGATCTTTCGGTGGATTCGAAGGTTTTTGCGCAAGCCTTTGCAACCGATTGTCATTTGGGGGAGCTGCGTGAGTTACAAGAGTTATCTTTCCTTCGTCAAGGTTCTGAGGGTCGTCTATCCGGTTGCAGGTGTACCGATACCGGAAGCACAGGAGCAAGTGATGGATAAAATCGGCTTCCATTGGTACGGAGATCACTATCAACAAGCCTCCAAAGTCGTCAAGGTTCCCAATTTCCGTGTCAGCGATGAGGCTGCGGTGCCTCGAAAGGAGGATCTGAATGATCCTGCCATTCGATTCTACTTTGACCGCGTCCCTCAAACAGCAGAAGCCACATTTGGATTGCTCACCATTTCGCCCTGCATTCGCAGTAATTTCTTTCCCATGGGGGGTTCTTGGGCCAGAAACTTCTTGAGGAAGGCGCTGGGAATCAATCGAAAAGCAGCTAAAGCAACAAATTGACCAAAGTCATGAAGATTTTGCCCATCTAGCTGCGCGAGCGGCAACGCAGGGATTCATATTTTCCGTAATTTTGCAGTATGTTGATACTCGGATTGTTTGTCATTCACTGGTATGCCTCGCTTTTTTTCCAATCGTTGTTCAACCATCGATATGCGGCGCATCAAATGTTCAAGATGAGTCCATTTTGGGAGAAGACTTTCTTTATCGGAAGTTGGATCGCCAATGGATCATCTTACTTGAGTCCTACGGTCTACGGCATTTTGCATCGGATGCACCATGCCTACGCCGACACGGAGCTTGATCCGCATTCGCCCAAGTATGACAAGAACATTTTTGCGATGATGTGGCGCACCCGTGCCGAATACCTCTCCATCGCCCACAAGACCAAGCCGATTGATCCGAAATTCACCAAAAACATGCCCGAATGGGTTGCTTTTGACCGTTTTGCCGAGCACATCGCGACGCGTATCGGATTCGGATTGCTGTATGTCGGCGTCTATGCGCTGTTGGCAACCGCATGGTGGCAGTGGCTGCTCCTGCCGATGACCATCGTGATGGGGCCGCTCCATGGTGCCGTCATCAACTGGTTTGCGCACAAAATCGGCTATACCAACTTCGAATTGAAGGACACGAGCAAGAACTTCCTTCCGGTGGATTTCCTGATGTGGGGCGAAAGCTACCACAACAACCACCACAAGAATGGCTCAAATCCCAACTTCGGCCACCGTTGGTTTGAATTTGATCCGATGTGGCCTGTCATCAAATTTTTGAACTGGGTGGGCATCATCCGACTGCGCAACAAGGCTGAAAAGACCAATCTGCGTGTGCGGTTCACCAAGCGCCAAACCGAACGCATTACTGCGGCGTTGGCGAGGTTGCCACATTTTGCAAATGTCCCCAAAATCAAGCCGGAGCGCCGTTTGGGCCAATTGGTCAATTCTTGGAAGCATTTCGTGGACAGTGATTGGAAGGGCAATCTCACCGATTATTTCAACAAAATCTCCGTGCGGGAGGAGTTGGAGGTCATCATGCAAAATGCCAATGGTTCACTTCGTCGGCAGATCGCGAGCATGATTGAGCCGTTTGACAAGCGATTCCAGTCCAAAATGAAGCCCGTTGACATGAAAAAGTTCAGCGACCGCTGGAAGCTGAACGGAAAACATTTCTGGCAGACGCATACGATTTTCCAAGGCGAATTGGCCTAGGTCAGTGATTCGTCGACAGCAGGCGCTACAATCTCGAATTGTAGCGCCCCCCCCCCCCCCCCCCCCCCCCCCCCCCCCCCCCCCCCCCCCCCCCCCCCCCCCCCCCCCCCCCCCCCCCCCCCCCCCCCCCCCCCCCCCCCCCCCCCCCCCCCCCCCCCCCCCGCCCCCCCCCCCCCCCCCCCCCCCCCCCCCCCCCCCCCCCCCCCCCCCCCCCCCCCTTTTGCTGCTCTTTGGAGGGTTTTAGGCGCCATTTTCAGAGGTCTTCCACTCCGCTGTTTAGTCTTTTGGAATGGACGGTCTGTGACGTGGAAAAGTTTCCCGTATCAACCCGAATCGAAGTTGGAAATGCTGGAATTTCTTGGTACTTTAGGCGTGAGTTTATAGGGGATACGCCCATTTTGATCAATTGCCAATTGTCAACTATGAATAAGAACGCCAAGATTCAGCGCAAGAAGACGGACAATCCGTTGCCGATGCAACACAAAGAGAGCACATCCAAAACGATGGCTCCTCCTCCGTTTGCGCTCACTTCGTCACCTGTCCAGAAAAAAGAGGAGCCCCAAAGTGGTGGCGCCAACAAATTGCCTGAATCGGTGCGTGGCAAAATGGAATCCACCATCGGTACGGATTTCAGCGGCGTTAATATCCATGCCAATTCGGGCAAAGCCGTCGAGGCGGGTGCCTTGGCTTATGCGCAAGGGTCCGACATCCACTTCGCGCCAGGGCAATACGATCCAAATTCCAAGAGCGGTCAGGAATTGCTCGCCCACGAACTCACCCACGTGCAGCAACAGAGCGAAGGTCGCGTAAAAAGCACAGGGCAAGTGTCAGGCATGCCCTTGAATGATGACAAGTCGCTTGAGAAGGAGGCTGACGATATGGCTTCCAAGGCTGCAGGCGCTGACATGTCGGCAGCCGGCACCCAAAAACAGCTCAAAAAAGGGACAAAGGGGGATGCCGATGGCACTCAAAAGCAACTCAAGAAAGCAACGGCTAGCTCCACTGCTGCACCTGTGCAGCGTTTCAAAATGCGGGACAGCGACATCGCGCGTTATCCAAAATTTGCGCAGTTTGTCTCCACTGACATGCCCAATAATGTCAACGATCCGCGATTGGCCTACTTTCTCAACAAATTTGGCACCAACGAGGGCGATACAAAACGCGACATTCGCAGTGATCTTGCTTGGGGCAGTGGACCGGAGATTCACCCATTCAGCTTGCCGACCAACAAGGTGAGTTTTGCAAGCAATGGTGGCTCTGAGATCATCCGTTTGAGCCGCGGCGACATTGAAGGCTACGAGAAAAACGATACCTATCAGCAGAATTTCCATCGACTTTCGCTGGAATCCAATATCCTGAATGGTTATACACAATTCCTTGATGATCAAGATGGAAAGGATCTTTGGGGCAAGGAAGGCGCTATGCTCGAAAAGGCCGAATTTGGCCATGATATCAATACGGTTTGGGATGCCAAAGATGCACGCCGCTGCAAATTTGGGCAAGGACAGTGGGAAATGCAGGTCGTGAGTGCAGGCGGAGCCAATGCACAACGCATTCGCCTCTGGAACTCAGGGGATGCTGACGGTGCCTATGCAGCCACTCCCGGCTCTACGGTGAGTGTCAAGTCCCGCAAAGGTGTCGATTGGAGCATCAGGACCCAGTATTTGCCCAATGGAGCCGAAGGCAAAAAAGACAGCAGTTGGAAATGGAGCGAAATGCTCACCAACAAAGTCGGCAAAGATGAATTCATGGTGCGCTCGGAATTTACCGGCGACAAAGACAGGACGGACTTGGTGTTGCGCGTCAAGCGCGTTGGCAACGCCTGATTCTCCCGATAGTACAATTTTGGAATGGCCACTGCTTGCATGTGGCCATTCTTGTGTTCCGGCCAATTTTTACCGGCATACTTCTGATATCCATTTGCCGTGGTCGCGCATCGATCGATTCTCAGATTCAACGTTTTTTCATGGAATTGTTAGCTTTGGTTGTGCGTATGCATTGATTTTGAGTTAGTTACGTTTTGTGATTGCTGTGGATAAAAAATGTGCAGGACGATTAAAAAATGCAACACAACAAAGGTAAAAGTCGTATTGTTGCCGACACGTTTAAAGCTTAAACTGACGTTAATTGAAGACGGTTTCACGATGCAAACCATGCGCCGATTCCCAGCCAATTTTGGCTGCCCAAAATGCGCCATGGTCGGTAATAAGTGGACCTGATTCCCGAATTTGGACTTGAATATGATTCACCCTTCATTAGAACTACGAATGATCAGCCCTGAAGTGGGCTATGGTGTTTTTGCAACCGAGTTGATTCCAAAGGGAACCATTACCTATGTGGAAGACGAGTTGGAAGTAAGGATTCCCGAAGCTCAGTTTCTGAGTTACCAAACACCGATCCGGGCAATTTTGGACAAATTCAGCTACATCGATGCCCACGGCGATCGGATTTTGAGCTGGGATTTTGGCAAGTATGTCAATCACAGTTGTGATTTTAATTCGATTTCAACTGGTTATGGCTTCGAAATTGCCATTCGTGACATCGCAGCTGGCGAGCAATTGACGGACGAATACGGGATTTTTAACCTGGAGCAGCCGATGGAATGCTTCTGCGGAAGTCCGAAATGCCGTGGAATGGTGGGCAAGGAAGATTTTAAGAAGCTTTATCCTGAGTGGGATACGCTGATTTTGGAGGCTTTGCCTTTGATGTCAGAGGTGGCGCAACCGCTGTGGAGTTTGATCGATGAAGAGACGTTGAAGTCCTTGGACGACTTCCAAAAAGATCCCTCACTTTACCGAAGTGTCTTTTCCCTTTACCGGGCACCAAAGGCAGTCGGAGTAGAGCCTGCAAATTAAGGGTTGCCAAGGTGGCTGAGGCTTGAATGCGTACAGCAGCAAAACCGTTTCCACTTGAAGGCGATTACAAAACGAGATAAAAGTAAAAAAGGGCTGCAATTGCAGCCCTTTTTTATGCTCGATTGGAAACTGCAATGCAGCCCCGTGTCAGTCGTCGATTCCCTCGAAGGATGCATCCTCCTCATAATCGTCATCTCCTTCTGCATCGGGGCTATCCTCGCGCTCGAATTCCTCACCCTCTGCGGCTTCCTCTTTCTCCTCAGCTTCCGTGAAATTGGCGCGAATGTAATCGTCCATCTTCACCAAGTACAAGGTATCAGCGTCTGCATCCAGAAGCTCCACGCCTTTGAAGCGTTTGCCTGTATGGTCCTGAAAGGTCAGCACGATACCAAGGGAAATGCCCTCTGGAAATTGTTTGATGAACAATGCCTGTAAGTTGGCATCCATCTTTTCATAACTCTTGATAACTCGCTTCATGCCGAAAAATATCTGTATCCCAACAAACTTCCGCTATCCTTTTCTTTTTCCATCGCGGATCATGGCAGTTGAACAAACACTGTTCCGTTTCTGCGGGCAAAGTGCAAAAAAAGTTTGAATGCCAGAAAAAAAAACATTCCCACTATGATTTTGCGACTAAAATAATCTACAAACCCGCAAAAATTGTTTCCAGGGCCTATTTTGAGCCAGTTTTTCTCCCGAATTCATCCCCGATTCAGCCTGTAATGAAGGTTGTGGACCTCCCAAATCACAGGCTGGGACACCGATTTGTGGAAAAAAAGCCCTCAGGATCATTGAACCACGAGCTTTTGTGTCACCTGCCGACGTGTTTCGGTCCCCGTGATGCGCAAGAAATACATCCCTTTGGGCAATTCCTCCGTCTGCAAACGATGGATTCCAGTTCCTACTTTTTCCTTGCTCAGGACCGTACCGGTGACATCCAGGAGTTCCAAAGAAAACCAGGGATCGCCGGAATCCTGGATGCGGAGCTGGCAGTTGGAAAGGTCGCCCGAACTTGGATTGGGCCAAAGGTCGACCCTCAATTCGTCTCCTTTGGCTTCCATTGCGACAGGCTGGGAAATCGGGATATGGTAGTCACCGCCACCGTTGTTGTCCCATGTGTTGTTGTCGTAGTGAATTACGAAATCCACCATGGAAACGGATTGGGAGACGTTGTTGAATGGCCCCAATTGGATCAACAATTCACCGCTGAGCGTATCCATCCGGGATTGGAGCGCAGGTCCGGTGCCTTGGAAGAGTGTGGAACCAATGGGCCAATAGGCTGCATGGGGTTGGGTCCAGCCGTTGACGCCCCAATGGAGCAACGCGGTGGTATCGGGAGCGGGAACGTGAATGGTCACCGTGTCGTTGATCGACGGGTACGTTGGCACCCAATAGATGCCATTTTGGCCGCTCCCGGGTTGCTCGCGCCCACATACACATGTTGAATCGGCGTTTTCGTCAAATTCCCGTTTTGGTCGACGGCCTCGATGTAGTAATCCACCAGGGTATCGTGCAGTCCGGTGATTTCAGCATAGTACTCCGTGGCAATGTAATCGGGCAGAATGAAGAAGTTGATGCTGCCGTTGCCAGTGACATTCCCCGTTGGAAAGGTCCTTGACGTCATCGTCATCGATTGCCACGTCGTCACCCCGCCTCCGCCCGCATAAACCTCATTTTCATCGCTCGACATCGGATTGCTGCCATCCAGGTCGGTGCGGAACTTGAGCGTGACCGATTGCATGCCGGAAACATCATACGCAAAGGTCCATACATGAAAGTCACTGCTATTTTGATGTTGCTGATAACCGTACACGGGGCCGAATCCAATTCCACCCGGATTCCATGGAAAACGCTGCGGAATGAATACATTGGGCGGGGTGTTGTCGGTCCCTGCATGCGCATTGATGACTTGGTTGGCGAATCCACAAGCAATATTGGCAGCCAAACTGGGCTTCACCTCCATGTCCAACGAGGTACCGTAATACATATAGCCGCTGTTGAAGGCCGGCATCAGGTGATGCCAAGCGCGTTCCGCGGCGTTGGAGCCTGAGGTTGGTGCCACGATGTCTTGAATGTCAAGGGTGCCTTGAAGGTCTTCCGCCATTTGGACGCGGTTTTCCGCAGCGACGAGCACAGCCCAATTGCGTGCATCTTCTGTCCAACCATTGGGGTCGAAGCGTTTTCCGCTATTGTACATCGGCCAAAGCCAGTTGATGAACTGGGCATGCCCCCAATCGTTGTCGGCATTGACCCAAGCACCGTCTTCCACATGCACCACGTCGTTGTTGGGGACGGGATGATCCGTCAAAAACTGCTGAATCGTCGTCGGAACATAACCTTGACCGACGGCAGCATTGGCAAAACCCGGCACCGAATTCGTATAATAATCATAGCCTCCGCCCCAAGCATTGTCGCCATCATGGGCCATCAACACCAACGACGGTTGATTCGGATTGTTGTAGGGAGCGATGTGCTGATCAATTTCGCCGGTTCCCATCAACGAATAGCCGTCCTTGTAGCTGAGGAGATCGCACATCGGCACTACTATCATCTTATATTCTTGGCCGGTATTGGGATCAACGTAGCGCGCCTTGTGCGCTTGGTAGCAATAGGGAGCAGCGAAGGCGCCTCCACGTCCATCAATTTGCCCATTCCATCAAAGGCTGCCGTTGGCGGTGACTTTGTCGGCGCGATTCGGTGGATCATAATTGGTTCCCGAAGTGCCGTAATTGACTGGATAATCGGCCAACGTGCGTGCCAGATGACTGTTGGCGACGACCGACCATTCGAAGCCTTCCTGAACCAACACCTTGATAATACGCTCACTGAAAGCGCATTCCGCCGGGAAATAGCCTTTGGAATAGTTGGGATTGGTGCCGAAGGTCTGATTGTAGAGATAGCGGTGTGCCTGAATTTCTTTGGCAAGCGTCCGTTCTGAAACCAAGGGCGAAAGTGCATGGTGAAACGAGAAGCCTGTGACATCCATCCGCGGTTTGCCTCCGGATGTGTTCCATCCTCGTGCCGTCGTGAAGTTGTTTGCCCAGCCATTGCCGTACCCCCATTGATTCGCCGCTGCCAACGAATTGATATTTTCGATGAGGCATCCACTGTAATTCACCTGCGCACCGGCCTCGGGATGCCCGAGCAATGACTGCACGGCGTCTTTGCAGCGGTATTGGTAGGCAGCGACACGGTCGGCATTGGAAAAAATCTGCGCCAAATCATTGAGCGGATGTGCCTGATTGTCAGAATAGACATTCCCTCCCGAGAATTTCAGATCATTGGACTCCCTGACGAGTTGATACCGGTAGCCGTTGGCCTGACTGACCTCCGGCCAATAGTTGGGCTGTTCGAGGTGCCAAAGGTAAGTTGTATGCACCTGTGCGTTGCCGGTGATTACCGCACCAAACAAGAGGCAGAAAGGAATGACCCAAGCCTTCATGGAGAAAGTGTTTAAGTGACACTATGAAGGTAGAAAAAAAACGAGGATGTAAAAAAAAGTGCTATATTACAAGCTGAAACCATTTTATTGCTAACATCATGAAAGCCGCGATTCTTGCCTTTTGGGCGCTTAATCTGGGAATGTTTCTTACAGGGTTCACTCAAAACCATGCTAATCGGTGGTATTTTGGATACAATGCAGGAATAAATTTCAGTACAGGAAATGCTATCGCCGTTAGTGGGGGACAGCAGTATTCGTTTGAAGGCTGTTCGAGTTATTCGGATCATAACGGGAATTTGCTCTTTTATTCTGATGGCTTAACCATTTGGAACAAAAATCACTTGCCCATGACCAATGGTACCGGGCTAATGGGGGGGCTTTCATCAACGACCTCTGCCTTGGTGGTCCGTCATCCAGGTAATTGCCATCAGTACTTTCTTTTTACCGTTGGAGACCACATGAGTACAACGAATTCGCTCAGATACTCTATTATCGATATGTCGTTGAGTAGCGGACTAGGTGCAGTTGTCGTTGGAAGTAAGAATATTCTAATTTCGAATGGTTGTGCAGAGAAGATCACCGCCATTCGACAACAAAATGGTGTAGATTTTTGGATTGTAACGCATAGGCTTTCTAGCTCTGCGTTTGCATCTTATTCTTTGACATCCGCGGGACTAGCACCCGTACCTGTCCTTTCCTTTGTTGGGAGTTTTACAGCCTCAAACTGCATGATTGGATTCATGAAGCCGAATCATGCAGGAACTAAGCTTGTTTCAGTTCAAACATTTTGCAACAAAGCCGAGATCTTTGATTTCAACAGAAATACTGGAACATTAACTAATCCGCAGACAATTTTATCCAATCTTCCGGGTGCTTATGGAATCGAATTTTCTCCTGATGACAATATTCTTTATTTGAGCAAAGGGTATGCTGGCTGTGCGTTGTATCAAATAAACCCTAACAATGTTCTGTCTACCAACCTGATCACTAGTATTGCAGGTGATTACGTAATTGGGGGGCTTCAATTGGGACTGGATGGGAAGATCTATGTTGCCAGAACCAATTCTGGATTTTTGTCAGTAATAAATAATCCCAATATTTGGGGAGTAGGCTGTGGATATGTGGCCAACGGGTTTTCTCTTAGTCCAGGCACCTCAAGTGGTTTCGGAATAATAAGTTTTCCGCCAGAGCAAACAATTTCCTATTTTCCAAATGGATACACGATTCATGTTTCGGATACCTGCTATGCTGATAATACACAATTTGTTTCCAATGGCGTTGTTGATTATGACTCGATTGTTTGGAATTTCGGGGATCCGTCTAGTGGATTGTTGAACCACAGCGTTGGGCAATCAAGCAACCATGTGTTCTCGGCTCCAATGTCATATTCCGTTACAATGATTGTTTTTGGCTGTGAGCCGGATACAATTGTTAGGACGGTAACAATTTTACCTTGTGTCTTGCCGGTAATGCTCGAGTTGGAGGTAGAGATTAATGACGGCTTCCCAGTTCTAAATTGGTCTTCTAATATCGTTGGTGGAGCGAACTATTTCGTTGAAAAGAGCGAAAACGGAATTAGCTTTCAGGCAATAGCCGTGGCAGTCGCGAATGATCAATCAAACGACGATATTCGATTTGTCGACGGGGTACCCAATTTCGCCTCAGAAATTTGGTACCGTATTCGTTATGATGATCAGGCTGGATTTGTTACATTTTCTAATATCGTTTCAGTTCATTTGAATGATCAGGTAAGTAGGTGGATTGAAATTTTTCCCGTGCCTGTCTTGGTGGAGGAGGAGATTTCGATTGTAACAAGGATTCCAAGGATGGATTGGGTCGAAATTGAGGTTTTTGATAGTTATGGGGCATTTGTATTGAAAAAATCACTTCTAGCAAAACCTCCAATCTCCCGTTTTTATCTTCCCACAGTTGATCTTGTCTCCGGGTACTACGTGGCTCGTGCTACGTCATCCATGGGGAGCGAATCGTTTAGATTGCTAATAAGATAGAACAACATGATTGGTCTTAGGGACTTTTATTTCATTCAGGATTGAAGATATTGAATTCTATTGAACAATTCGTAAGAGTTTGAGAGCCTCTAGGCTAAATGCGGAAAATTTGAAGTTCATGAACAGATATACTCTTATATTTCCGATCTTCGATGCTAAACTCAAGATAGTCGTTACATATCAATGATTAGAATCTGTTGTAAATGCTTGTTTGTAAATGCATTGCGTTGTCTCCCTCAATGGTGCGTTCTGAAATTTATTGTCTTGATAATTTCGATCTTTCTAGTTGAGGTTGTTTACGGGCAAGCATTGCCAACATCGTTTTCACCATGTTATATTCACTTCAATGAGCTTGATGGCCTGCCAAGCAACAATATTTTCGGGGCTTTTGAAGACTCAGAGAAGTATCTTTGGTTTGCAAGTGACAACGGAGTTTCACGGTTTGATGGAATACGGTTTCAGAATTTCAGTGTAAATGACGGCCTTACGGACAACGAGGTGTTCTCGATATGGCAAGATTCCTACGAGCGGATTTGGTTTTTGACGTATTCAGGGATACCCTGCTTCTATTTTAAGGGTGCTATATTCAATCCGAATAACACAGGGTTTCTGAAGTTGATAAAGCCAGGAAACTTTCTTTCCGCCGCGTACGAAGACCATTTCGGCAATGTGTATCTAGGCTCCAAGAGTGGATTTCTTTATCGAATAGATCGCTCGAATGGCGTAACTGAAATGGCGAAATTTGAAGGTGGAGCAATTTACTCGATAATGGAGAGCCAGGATCGAAAAGTGCAAGCAATATTTTCACCTCATAAATTGGCGATATTTGGCAGCCATACCGTTACCACCATTTCATTTGGTGATTCCGTTTATTTTTATCCACCGCGGGTTGCAGCCCTGCCAAAAGGTCGATTCTTGATCGGCAATGGAAACCGATTAGAATTGTACTCGGCAAATAAGAAAGAGAGGAATTTTCAATTCGAAGAAGTCTCAGAGAATGGTGTGATTATCAATATTTTTGTTGATAAAAGTGGAAATTATTGGGTTTCAACAACGAATGGGGCATACAGAAAATCTGCTGAAGTTCCATCTTGGGATAAATATTTGGTTGGACACCATATCAGTGGAACAATCATCGATCATGAAGGCGGTGTTTGGTTCACATCCAATAAGGGAATTTATTATTCCCCGAACACTTCTATTCGATCAAATGTGAATATTGAGTCATGTGAACAAAAAGAGATAACCTGCCTAACCAAATTCAATGAAAATATCATATATGCTGGAGATCAGAACGGGAGGGTAACTTCAATTGATGTACAGAGTGGGGCGGAGCAATTCATTTTCGAAGTCCGGAATCAAGATGGGCACGAGGCTCGAATAAACCAAATTGTTGCTAATGGAGGAAATCAACTGGTGATTTTGTCCCAAGATGGGGCCTATTTGTTATTCAGAAATAATGTATTGAAACTGACGAAGGCAAATATTCGTCGGATGTTGCGGCACTCCATCTTTCAGGACTGTATTTGCTATACGTTTGGTTGGAAGAGCTTTGAGATGGATTTGTTGAATTCGTGGGAAATGGAATTGCCTTCGATGCAAGTTCCGGCACTTCGAGCTCGATGTTTCGATTTGGCGTATACTCCTTCAGGAAAGGTATGGGCGGCAACCGCTGGAGGAATTTTCGAGATCGATAACAAGGATTCAGAAGTTCCGAAGCAAATCCTCAGTCCCATTGAAGGGTTGAGGATTACCTGCCTTAGATTTGATTCGACGGGGGCATTATGGATCGGTACTGCTGGAAGGGGGTTGGTTCGTATCGATCAAATGGGGGATTTCGCAATGATGTCAGACCCTTATTCACCGAATACAACGATAAATTCCATTGTATTTTCTGGATCCGGGTCTGTTTATGCAGGGACGAATAATGGGGTGCTTCGTGTTTTAAGGTCTCAGGCGAAAGGTGACTGGCAATTGGACTGGGTGGGTAAGGAAGATGGCCTAGCGCAAGCTAGGGTTAGTGATTTGCTTCGAATTGGAAATACAATTTGGGCAGCAACTAGTTCTGGAGTAGTGGTGTTTCATGACTCCCTGTTTGACCGACATGCATTTGCTCCGTCTCCTAGAATCAATCGTTTGTCTGTCGATGCAAGTGATCGGCGGGTTGAAAGCGAGGTTATTCTGCCCTATCATCAAAATGCAATAGGGATTGGATTCATCGGGACTTCCTTCAATAGCCTTGGTGATGTTCGGTACCGCTACAGGATGGTTGGGCTCGACACCAATTGGACATATACCTCAAGGGATTTTGTTGAGTATCCCAATGTTGAGCCGGGAACTTATCGTTTTGAAGTTCAAGCCAACACGCGTAAGGGCGGTTGGAGTAGATCAAGTGCTGAACTTGGCATCATCGTTAGTGCCCCTTTTTGGAGAACGGGCTGGTTTCTGTTCATATTTCCCTTTTCAGTCTTGTCGGTTGTCATCATTCTATTGGTTGCACGAATTTCAGGAATTCAGAAGAAGAACGAGGCGGAGCGCAGAGCACTTGAGGCGGAACAGAGACTTTTGTCAGTTCAGATGAACCCGCATTTCATTTTTAATGCACTCAATTCGATGCAGGGGCACTTTTTTGTGGGGGATCTTGCCCGGTATAATGAATATTTGACAGATCTCAGTCGTGTAATTAGAACAATCTTGGAACATTCTCGAAGTACGCTAATTGGCCTCGATGAAGAAATAAGGTTTGTCACTGAATATACCAAATTGCAGGCAGCTAGGCTCAACGGGAGGTTCTCCTATCAAGTGAGTATTATGAAAGGGATGAACCCCTCCCAATTTAAAATTCCACCAATGTTGTTGCAACCATTTATTGAAAATGCAGTTCTACATGGCTTATCTCCCAAAAATTCAGAGGGACGGTTGACAATTTCGTTTTATTTAGAAAGTGGATTGATAGTATGCGTGATCGAAGATGACGGTGTTGGAAGGAAACAAGCTTCGATGGTGCCAAGCCAACAGGAGGTAACTAATAAGAAATCGCTTGCATTAGAGATTACCCAGGAACGTATCGAAATACTGAACAAGACCAAAAAAGCTAGGATTCAGCTAGTGATTGAAGACCTTGTTGATAAAATGGGTGGGGCAACAGGGACAAGAATCACCCTCCGAATGGCTAGTGATATACAATGGTGAATGGTCAGCCAACGGAATTCGCGGATGTGGAATATTTTCTGTTCTAGGCGGTTGCTTGGTTGCCTCGATCAAGGTGATCGACTTAATTTCTAGTGAACCGTGAGTTGCGAGCTGTTTTCTATTGATTTTAAAGAATGAATTCGGTTAATTTGGATTCTAAAAATTTCTATTAGTGAATATCGTTACAGCTTTTAAGAGAAGAATAGTTGCTCCAGCGCTTTACTATTCCGGATTTCCATTTCGGTCGGTGCAAAGGGGTGCCCGAAATGTGATTTTTAATTATCATGGAGTGGTGGAGGATTCTACTCGTCGTATTAACAATCGACATTTATCGAAGTCCCAGTTTGAAAAGGATCTAAATTTCTTTAATAAACGGTTCACGGTAGTACCATTAAAGGAAATATTTGAGCATCCTAGTAAGCAAAATGACGGGGGCAAAGCCAAGTTGGCGATTACTTTTGATGATGGATTCGAAAATAATTTTAAATACGCCATTCCTCTTCTTGAGAAATATAATTTTCCTGCATCAATTTTTGTGTTGTCTGCTACGCTCGATGATCCATTGTTTGTAAACTGGGCTGATTTGCTCGATGTGATATTCGCTGTAAAGACTCCTCCTAAAATTGACTTTCTTGGCTTGGAGTTTTTTCGATCGGATTATGGATACTACACAAGATCGATCCCGATTATCGCCTTGTCAGATTTCATCAAAGACCAAGGGGCTTCTAGGTTGGAACCTTTAAGGCAACTGGCTCGAGATTTGTTTAGCGATGGGGAGGTAATAAAGAGATTTGATGATCAAGTCAAACTTATGGATGCTGATCAAATTCGTGCTTGCGGAAAGAATAAACTTATTGAAATTGGTTCGCATTCACGTTATCATTTTAATCTTGGACGTATTGCTGTTGACTTGGCTAGACTCGAGATGGACAATTCGAAAAAAGAATTGGAAAGCGTGCTCCAGAAGGAGGTTTTAAGCATTGCATATCCAGATGGTGACTACACGGATGACGTAAAGGGACTTGCAGCTGATGTTGGATATACTCGCCAATTGGCAGTTGATTTTCGATTGGCAAGTGATCCTGCTGATTTGCGGATAAGGCAGCGATTTAGCTATAGTAATAGTACAACGCATGAATCAAACATGGTTCGACTTGGACTCAATTGGGAGAAATTCTCTTTCTGATGATCCTTCATATTAAATGATAAATTGATGGATGGTTATACCTTTGTTCGAATCGAAAAGAAAAGGCTGGCGGATATTCAAAAATTGTACTTGAGCTCATTCGGGTTGTCGGTAACTTTGTCTTTTCTAGAAGCAAAATATTCCACGACCAATTTTGGAAGTGAGTATTTGGGATATTTGGCCTATTCATCTGAAGGTGAACCTGCTGCGTACTATGGTATATTCCCAATGTTAATTCGCGTTGGTGGGGAATCATTGCTTATAGGGCAATCGGGTGATACAATGACCTCTCCCTCACATCGTATGAAGGGTTTGTTCGTTGAAACCGCCAAGAGAACATATGAATTGGCGAAGAAGGAAGGAGTTCAGTTTGTATTTGGATTTCCAAATGAAAACAGTTTCCCTGGATTCAAATCAAAGTTAGGCTGGGAATTCATTGATTCATTATACGATTTTCGAATGAAAATGTCGGTATTTCCATTAGCCGCCATAGTGAAGAGATTTCGTCTCCTGCATCGTCCTTGTATTACGTTTATTAATTCGCGCCTCCGGCGAATTAAGTTGCCGCTTTCGGACTTTTTGATTGAGGGCTTTAATGACCCAAACGTAGATTCGATACTTCATGACCGCCTATTTTTTGAATACAAAGTTACCAATGGTGCCACCGCCATTGCGTGGAAGGGGTTCTTGTTTTTTGTTAAAATCGATGGTGAATTGGTTATTGGTGATGTTGCAATGTTTGAATTAAGCAGGTTTGTAAGCTTTATTGATGCCTGTAGGTCTTTGGGCCGGTATTTGTATTGTCATCGCATTCTACTTTCACTGAACAAGAATCATTGGTTATTCCCTTTCTTTCAAAAGAATGAAATGGAAGGCTCAAAAGGGTTGCCAATTGGATTCTTACCAATTGGAGACCATCACTTTTCTTTCGACACGATTTCATTTAGTAGGATGGATGCAGATACATTTTGACATACATCCACGTCCGCAATGAAAGTTGTTTTTGATATTTTATTGCCTTACATAAATTGGTAAATTTAGATTTTTCAATTTTTATGGCCCTTTTCAGCTACCCCCCCCAAAAATCCACATCCGCCTCCCAGGTCACCCTCACGGAACTCATGATTCCTTCCTACGCCAATTTTGGGGGGAAGATCCATGGAGGGATCATCTTGAGCCTCATGGACAAGGCCGCTTATGCATGCGCGTCCAAGCATGCGGGGGGGTATTGCGTCACTGTCGCGGTCGAAAATGTCAATTTCAGGGAACCTATCGAGGTCGGGGACCTTGTTTCATTGATGGCTTCCATCAATTATGTCGGCAAATCGTCCATGGTCGTCGGTATTCGCGTGACGGCCGAAAATGTTGCCGATGGGATCGTGCGCCACACCAACACGTCGTACTTCACCATGATTCACAAAGGGAGTGATGGCAAACCAGCCGAAGTACCCGCCCTTAAACTGGAATCTCCCAAAGATATGCGCCGATTTGTGGAGGCCATCAAGCGGATCGAACTTCGGGGCCGCTACGAGGAAGAGCTCAACAATGAGCGAACGAGTTTGGAACTCAAATCACAATTGCATCTGCTTGACGGGAAACGTTGTGTTTTTGACCCGCACCTGCTCGATGACCATGTTTAGGCGCGTTAATCCGCAAGGAGCGTTTTGCGGTTTTGATGGCGCTTGACAAACTCTTCCATCGTTTGGTTCTCGCGAACAATGTACTTCATACCCCACGTGATGGTAAAGCTTGGAATCCAGTCGGTTCCAGGGAGCAGTTCTTCCAGAAATGTTCCAGCTCCGCCCGCGATTCCGGTTGTACCTCTAAACATGAGGAAGTTGGTGACTGCAGCGATCGGAGCCCAGGCAAGGTCCGCAATTTCAGCAATCCCGGGAATCAGAAACGTGCTCATCCCAATCGCATCCATCAAAATCGACAAAAGCAATTTGTTGGTTTTCTCCCGTTGATAAGCCTTTTCTGTTTCACCCATTGTATTTCCCATTCTGTTGAAGTCTTGATAACAAACCCATCGTTATAGCGTGAATTCATCCCAAAAGGTTACGATATCCCTTTCGTCATCTCCGAATACCCCTTCAAATTTGTTGACGAATCGATTTTTTTGGAAACAATCGTGCCGTAACTTTGAGGCTCTGGAGAGATCTCCATCTATTTGTCCTACCTAGAACCACGTAATAGCCCGAGATGTTGAGGCGGGCAGACTTGAGTTTTCCAAACGCCGTCGTGGTTGGAAAGGTTACCTAACGTTCTAAGGAGGATGAAAAGTTCAGTTTCACAAGTTCATATTGGCGAATTGATCAAATCAAGGGCCAAAGCCATGCGTTTAGGTCCCACTGAGCTGGGCGCGAGAATTGAAACCTCGAAACAGAATATCTATGGAATTTTCAAGCGTCAATCCATTGATACTGAATTGTTGACAAGGATTTCCCTGGCATTGGACTACGATTTTTTCACTCACCTCAGCCAAGCATTGGGTGAGAACCGTGAAAAGCCGCTCTTGGCACGCAAATCCAGTGGCAAGGCCAACGATCCGTATGCTTCAAGTCACCCTTTGGAACGTGAAAATGCCTATTTGCGTCGCTTGAACACGCTGCTCGAAGAAAAAGTAGCTTCCTTCGAATCGCATCCGGCTGCCGGAAAATAGGGTTCTCAAAAAGAATCGGCTCCAATGTTTTCCATTGGAGCCGATTTTTTATTGTCAAGTGTTTCCAATTACCTCACGAGCGTGACCGAGCCGGAAAACTCGCGGTCGCCTGCTTTGAGGACATAGAAATAGACACCATCTGTTACTGCTTCGCCGTCAGCAGTATTGCCATCCCAGCCCTTGGTCTTGTTGTTGGAGGTGTACAATTGGACTCCCCAGCGGTCAAAAACCTGCAAATTGAAAGCTTGATCCCCCGTGTAATTGACCACGAAAAAGTCATTCACACCATCGCCATTGGGACTGAAAACGTTGGGAATGAACAGATCAGGCGTCAGAACGACAAATGGGCCATGGGTAACCTCGGCCAAACAGCCTTCTTCGGTTTGAACCTGAAGTGTCACGAAATACGTTCCCGGTGCACTGAAAGTATGAGTCGGATTCGTTTCTGCACTGATAATTCCGTCGCCAAAGTCCCAAGTCCATGAATTTGCATGCTCCGACTTGTCGGTGAACGTCACCAATGTATTCGGAAGGGACATTTGCACTGGAAATCCAGGATTTGCAGTGAAGTCCGCGATTGCAGGATTTCCGACTTCAATGATCGAAGTCGTCGCCGTCGCAGTACATCCGCCTGGCGCAACCACCGTCAAGGAAACAGGGTAGGAGCCTGGCAAATCATAGGTATGGCTTACCACCGGAAGGTTACTCACCGGGCTGCCATCACCAAAGTTCCAAATGTAGGCGGTACCATCAGCCGAGTTTTGCGAAAATGAAACCGAATGCGGCGCACAGCCAACCGTCGGCGAATTCAAATAGGCGGCCGTTGGTTGCGGCAATACTTGCACCGTGATCGAAGCACTGTCTTGGCAGGCAGCTTCGCCCATCACCAACCAATACGTAGTCGTGGCTTTTGGGCCAGCCATTGGATTGGCCGCCGTCGGGTCATTCAAAGTGGCACCGGGTGACCAATTGTAAACATTGCCCAAGCTTCCCGTGCTGAAAAGTTGCACCGAATCATTGGCGCAAATGACCGTCGTATCGGCCTCGACAACAGCATTTACCGCAGCGCCAACCGTCACCAATACGGAGTCTTGCGTGCGACAATCGAAGTGGCGAACGTCAAAATAATAGACTGTGGAGACTGAAGGCCAGACCGTTGGCTGCAACAGCGTCGTGTCATTCATGGAGGCGCCGGGCGTCCAAGAGAAGTAAACCTGATTCACCGGAGCAGGCAATGTAGAGGTATAGCCAAAAGACGACTGCAATGTGATCGAATCCCCTTCGCAGATGTTCAAATTGGGTCCCGCATCCGCAATCGGTGTCGATTTGACCGTTACCAGCATGGAATCCAAGCTGTTGCCGCAACCGTAGCTGCTGATCGCTTGCACATAATAAAGTGTCGTGCTGTCAGGGCGCACCGTCGGATCCTCGACCGTATTGGAACCGACAAAACCAGTATTGGGACTCCAGACAAAGGTGTAGCTCGCCGTGCTGTCGCCGCTGGCAAATGCATCCAATTGCACGGATTCGCCCAGGCAAATCTCACGATCCCAACCCGCATCCACCGTAGGTTGCGTATGCACGTTCACCGTGACGGAGTCGCCATAACTTGGGCAATTGTTGCTGTAAACCACCAAGGTATAGATCGTGGTGATCGGAGGTGAGGCCATTGGGTTTGGATCGGTGCTCGTGCTCAAACCCGTCGTCGGCGACCACTCAAATTGATAGGCCGGACCGGCATTGTAGCCCAAGCCTTGAAGTTGGGCGCTGTCGCCCAAGCAGATGTCCAAATCGGGACCTGCATCTGCCACTGGAATTGGATTTACATTGACCACGACGGTGGAAACCGTATCGGTTGTGGTATAGTCACTCGTGCAACCATTTCCTGCCGTGACCACAAGCGCATAAATCGTCGTAGAATCGGGTCTTGCGCAAGGGTTCTCTATCGTCGAACTGTTCAAACCTGTCCCCGGAATCCAATTGTAAACATAAGGACCGGGAGCATTGGTGATGGTCGGATTCAGGATTTGGCAAGGTGCACTGTCGCCGCAGAGGTAAATGTCAGGTCCAGCATTGACCAAAGGTTTGGGCAATACCGTCACAAACAACGAGTCGATATTGCTCTGACAGCCATTGGCATCGGTGATTTGGACGTAATACCATTGGCTGCTGCCGGGATTGGCAAGGGGATCATTGTCAAACAGCGAATCCAAGCCGCAAATGGTTGTGCCACACCACCATGTATAAGAGTAGGCAGGTTGACCATTGGTGCCCGTTGCCAGGATTCCGACCCCACCTTCGCCCTCGCAGAAGCTCGCATCCGGTCCGGCAGTCACCACGGGCAAAGGCGTCTGTACAATCGTTTCCGTCTTGACCACGGTACATCCGTTGGCATCGGTGACCGTGACCGTAATTTGTCCGGGGCCGAGGTTGCTGATGAAAGGCGTCGTGGCGCCGGTGCTCCAAGCGTAGGAATAGGGTGTAGTTCCACCTTGTGGCAGGGCATTGGCCGTACCGTTGTTCTGTCCACAGCTTGCGATCGTGGTTGCAATTTGAACGAGCATCGGAGCGGGCTCTTGCAAAGTGATGGTATTCGAAATCGTGCAAGGATTTAAACCCGAATTCGCATCGGTGACGGTGACCGTATAGGTTCCTGCCGGTGGGGAAATGGCAGAAGAGGTAGCGCCGTTGCTCCACAGATAGGTATAGGAACCCGATCCGCCAGCCGGATTGGCGGTCACCAAACCCGTGCCGCCATTGCAAAGAATGGGGCTGAATGTCAGGCTATTGGTCAATGCGGTGGGTTGTGTGAGTGTCACGCTAGCGACGTCCGTACAACCCACGCCATCGGTAACGGTCACCGTATAAGTCCCGGCTACAACACCGTTCAAATTCGGAGTCACCGCGCCATTGCTCCACAGGTAGCTGAAACCGGGCGTTCCGTTGACAAGCGAAGAAGTAACCGCACCTTCAGGTTGGCCAAAGCAAAGGACATTGGATCCTGCAAGCGTCAAAGTAGGAGGGACGGTGACATTCACCAGGAAGCTGTCCAACTCCGAAATGCAACCGTTGTCTCCAACTTGCAGCGTGATATAGACCTGACCTGAAGAGGCCCAGTTGACTTGATAAGGGCCTTGTCCGCTGCCGGAAACCACCGTTGCACCTCCAAAATTCCAGGTATAAGTCGCATTTCCCGGCGCGTTGCCCGTGTAAGTGACGGAACCATTGAGGCCTACACAGATATTCACTGGTGCGGTGAAGTTGGCGTTCGGCAATTGCGTAACCGTCAATTGCATCGTGTCAGCACCGGTACATTGGTTGGTATCGATGCCGTTCACGATATAGGTGTACACACCCGGAGTCGATGGATTGGCCGACGGATCGGAGATGTTGGGGTTGTTGAGGCCTGTACCGGGAGTCCAGGTATAAGAAACAAAGGGAACGGTTGTGTCGCCCAACTGCGCGCCATCTCCGAGACAAATGGTTTGGTCCGGGCCGGCATTGACCATGATTTCATCATCGATGATCAAGGTTGCAGTATCCGAAACCACAAGGCCGCAAACAGTATCACTCAAAATGATGAAAATCGTTTCAGGACCTTCGGCAAGACCATCAGAAACTGCCGAAATCGGTACAAATACCGTAGATCCATTGGCAGGGAAAGTCACCGAACCCGGCAATGCAGGATAGTCAGCACCCGGTGTAGCCGTACCACCTACGGTATAACTCATCGTAAGTGCCTGCGTAGAGTCACCATCCCGGAGGAAGGTAAATCCACCATTTACGCAACCTTCGACTGCAAAATTGGAGTTTGGACTGTTGACAGCAGGCTCAACACTGAAAAAGGTCGACGCACAGCGAATGCCACCTTCCTCGAGAAACACACCTGAATCCAAGGCATCATCTCCGGCATCGGCAATCGCCAATTTGATGTGGTAAGTGCTGCATGGGATCACGGGAGATTTTGCAATCAGCGGAATCGTAAACCCGTCATATTCCACTGTGGCGCCGGTATTGTTGGTCGTAAAATAAGCTGAATTGCCGGTATTGCAGTTGGAAGGGAGTGGAAAACCTGAAAATGCGCCCACTGCGCCAATATTCACGGTATTAATGGCGATCGGGGTTGCTGTTCCGGGAATCACCGCAATGTTTTGCGTTCCGACAATGCCGGGGCCGGAAATGAAAAAGGCGAAAACGTCCGTGAAGTCCGAACAAACGAATTCATCGTATTCATCAGAGCCAAAAACATAAGAGATCTGAATCGTATCACAGGTTGCAATCAAGTCAAATTCAAGAATGCAGGCGTCTTCGGTCAAAAACGGCGTTGTCAGTGCGTTCAATTGGGCGTCGCCCGGGGCACTATGCGAGGTCGAAATTCCCCCGCTGATGTTAGGACCGGGTGCATTGGCCACGTCACCCGAAGTCAACAATACCCCGCTGGGCAAGCCAATGTTGGAGGCCGTTCCGTTGAATGTTCCTGCGGCATTGGCCGGTGAGATCATGGTGGCGTTGAATGCCGTGACCCCGGGACCGACCAACGTATTCACCAATTGTGTCGCGTTGGCGCTTGGAACCGTCGTCAACTGTGCCTTTCCCGTCATCCCAATGGAAAATGCAATCAACAAGGCCAAGTTTCGGGGACTAAATATTTTGCCGTAGTGCATACCGATTCAGATCAATTCAACTAACAATTCAACCTGTAATTTAAGCAATCCCAAAGGGGAATCCTTGCAGTTCAAGCGCCAATTTGGATGGTTCATGCAAGCCTAGGAACCGTTCGCGCATTTGCCCAAAAGAAAAACGCACCTGAGCCCTGTTGGAGCCCAAGTGCGTTTTTGATGCCAATACACTTATCTCACCAAGGTAACTTCGCCGACAAACTCGCGGTTGCCGACCTTGGCAATGTAGAAATAAACACCTTCGACCACGTCTTCCTCATTGGCATTTTTGCCGCTCCAACCCGCAGTCTTGTTCACGGTTTCCCAAAGCTTCACACCCCAACGGTCAAACACAAGGCAGGTAAACGGTTGATCACCTGAGTATTGTGGTTGGAACAGGTCGTTGATGCCATCGCCATTGGGGCTGAAGACATTCGGAATGAACAAATCAGGAATCACCACGACGTAAGGACCGTGGGTAACCTCGCCGACGCAACCATTCACGTTGCCAACCATCAGCGTCACAAAGTACTCTCCAGGAGCCGAATAGGTATGCGTAGGATCGGTTTCCGTACTCGTCATCCCGTCGCCGAAGTCCCAATACCAAGTGGTTGCATTGATGCTTTCATCCTGGAATTGCACTGTGGTGCTCGGCAAGGTCATCTGAACAGGGAAGTCCGGATTGCTGCTGAAGGCGGCGACAGCAAATTCGGTCACCTCTACCTGAATTGTTTGAATTTCGTCGCTGCATCCGCCCGGTGCCACCGCAGTCAGGGTGACCGTGTAGCTGCCTGCCGTCGTATAGGTATGGCTCGGCTGCGGAAGGTTTTCCACCGGACTGCCGTCCCCAAAATCCCAAACGTAGGCAATGCTACCGCTGGAAACCTGCGTGAAGTGCATCTCATGCGGCGCACAGCCAAAAGGTGACGAACTGATGTAATCCGCAGTCGGTGAAGGCAATACAGATAAGGTGAATTCGGAGGTGTCGTTGCAGAATCCGTCGCCAATCACCAGCGAATAAGTCGTGGTCGTCCCCGGAGAGGCCATCGGCGTCAACGAATTGGGATCGCTCAGGCCAGCGGAGGGTATCCAGTGGAATTGGTTTCCAAAGCTCGCGGAGGCATCCAAAAGGACCGAATCCAGCGCACAAATCACCGTCGTATCGGGCAATACCTGCGAAAACGCCTGCGGACCCACGGTCACGAGCACGGAATCTTCCGTGCGGCAAGTGTTGTAACGAATGTCCAAGGTATACCAAGTCGAAACCGAAGGCCAAACCCAAGGGTTCAGTTCCGTTGTATCGCTCATGGTCGCGCCGGGCGTCCAACTGAAGTAAATCTGACTGGTCGGCGCAGTGTCATTCGTGGTATAGGAATAGCTCGCCAACAACTGGATCGAATCCCCGGGGCAAACCGTCAAATTGGGTCCGGCCTCCGCCCACGGTGCCGGTTTCACGGTCACCAGGGCTGAATCCATTGCACTTCCACAGCCCCAGCTACTTGTTGCCGTGACATAATAAGTGGTCGTCTGCGTTGGCCCCACCGTCGGATCCTCCACATCTGCACTTCCGCCGATTCCTGCATTGGGCCACCAATGGAAAGTATAGCCTGCCGTCGAATCGCCACTCGCCATCGCATCGAGCAAAATCGAATCCCCCGGACAAATTTCACGGTCCCAACCCGCATCGACAGTGGGCAAGGTGTGTACGTTCACCCGCGCCGTGTCACCGTAGCTTGGGCAACCATTGCTCCAGACCACCAAAGTATAATCTGTCGTTAAAGCCGGCGAAGCAAAGGGACTTGCCACCAAACTATCGCTCAAGCCATCGCCAGGTGTCCATTCGAAGGCATAAACCGGACCCGCGCCCGAAGCTGTGCCTTGCATTTGCACCGAATCCCCGAAACAGATATGACGGTCAGGTCCTGCATTCGCAATTGGGACCGGATTCACAAATACGGTCACTGTCGACAGTGTATCCGTCGTCGTATAATCGCTCGTACATCCGTTGCCAGCCGTCACCAACAGCGTGTAAATCGTGGTGGTATCGGGCCTTGCGCAAGGATTCATGATCGTCGCATTGTTCAATCCCGTACTCGGAATCCAGAGATAGGTATAGGGGCCAGTTGCGCCCGTGATCGTCGGCGTCAAAATTTCGCAAGGCGCCGCATCTCCGCAGAGCACGATGTCAGGACCTGCATCCACGATCGGCTTGGGCAATACCGTCACAAACAACGAATCGATATTGCTGTAGCAGCCATTCACGTCAGTCACCTGCACGTAGTACCATTGTGAAGCCGTCGGATTGGCATTCGGATCATTGTCAAACACGGAATCCAAGCCGCAAGGCGGATTGGCGCACCACCAGTTGTAATAATAGGTCGGCGTTCCTGAAGAAGGTGTTGCAAAAATGATCGTGCCACCTTCACCTTCGCAAACGGTGACATCAGGTCCTGCTGTCACCACCGGCACCGGAATCTGACCCACCGTGGCTGGCAAAACCAAGATACAACCGCGCGCATCGCTTACGGTAACACTGTAATTGCCGGGTGCAAGCCCCGTGGCATAAGAACCATTTTGTACCGGCACCGAATTCCACTGATAGGAGTAAGGCGGCGTTCCGCCAGAGGCGACGACACCTGCCGTTCCGTTGGGAATGGTCAAATTACAGCCGTTGGGCGTAGTTACCACGGTTCCTGCCAATTGGGAAGGCTCCGTAATCGTCACTGTAAGGTTGTCGCGGCAGCCGTTTTGGTCTGTGACCGTCACGGTATATGTGCCGGCGCTCAAGTTCAAGGCATTGGCCGTCGTTTGGGTCGGCGTGGTGCTCCAAGCATAGGTGTAGGGTCCGACGCCGCCGGAAGTTGTGACCGATGCCCCGCCATCGTTGCCGCCGAAGCAGGTCACCATATTGAGGCCACTGAGCGTCAAGGAAGGACTTCCAGCTTGGAAAATGAAAAAGTTGGAGACCCTTTGGCAGCCGTTGTCGTCCGTGACGGTGACAATATAACTGCCGCCGCCGAGTCCAGTCGCATTCGGACCCGTTTGCCCGTTGCTCCAGGTGTAGGAATATGGAGGCGTGCCGCCATTGCCGCTTGCGGTTGCGCTGCCGTTGGGCAATCCGCAAATCGCGCCGACGGTGGTGACCGTTGCCACGAGCAATGTCGGGTGTGTAATCGTAAATTGGATCGAATCCACGCAGCCGGCGCTGTCTGTCGCCCACGCCCAATAGGTGCCTGCGCTCAAGCCCGATACGCTAGTGCCCGTTTGCACGGGCGTGGTGCCCCAACTGATCGTAATCGGTGCCGTCCCCAGCGTCGTAGTCGCCGTTGCAGCGCCGTCGTTGCCTTGGAAACAGGAAACATTGGTGATCGAAGGCAAGGAAATGACGGGTGCAGGATTGGATTGGATCGTGATGCTGTCCACCGCCGTACAACCCAACAGGTCGGTAACGGTGACGGTATATGTGCCAGGCAAGAGCCCCGTTGCCGTTGCAGTTGCCTGCGCAGGTGAGGTGTTCCAGACATAGGAATAACCGCCATTGCCACCCGAACCCGTTGCAGTGGCTGTACCGTTGGGCTGTCCACAGTAAGAATTGGTCTGGGTGAAAGCAATTGCCACAGGTGTGGGTTCAATCACGGTGATGCTGTCGACCACGGAGCAACTTGCATTGCCTGTGAGCGTCGTCGTCGATGTGATGAGGACATTGTTGATCGCCACGGAGGGATCGGTGCCTACGCCGTCATCGTTGTTGGTCCAGTTAAATCCGATGCGCAGGTTGGGGATGTTCCAGGTATTCGGAGGCAAGACAAACGAAGCCGCCGTCCACTGTCCTTGGCCGCTGAGGCAGTTGACCGACTTGATGGATGGGCTGAGTTGCGTCCATCCGAAGCCGTCGTTGTACCAAACCGAGGCATTGTCGATCAGGGCATCGCCCATTGAGATGAAATCAAAGGTCAGGGTCAAGTTGCTGAATCCCGTCGTATTGATCACTGGAGATTCGGCACGCATATTCGTTTCAGGGCAAAAGAGAATGCCGCACAATCCGCCAGCATCATAGGCAGCACCGCCGCCAGGGAAAAATACACTCGTGATATGCAGCGAATTGTTGCCGTTGCTTGCCACGCCGCAACCCGGAGGAATCACCCCGCCTTCGTTGTCGTTGATCACCCAGAAGTTAGGATCGGTCCCATTGACACCTGTTGGAACGTTGAGCGTCCATGCTGGCGCAGGATCAAATGTTTCGTTGTACACGGTGACATTCTGCACGCTGCTGCCGCCCGTGGTGTCCGTGACCGTCACATAATAGGTACCCGCAGCCAATCCGCAAATGGTGTCGTTGCTGCCGCCATTGCTCCATTGGTAAATGAAATTGCCACTTGGGCCCCCCGATGCGGTTACAATCGCGCAACCATCCGAGCCACCGTTGCAGCTCACAACAGTCATCGAAGTGTTGGTCACAATCGCAGCCGGCTGCGTCAAAGTCACGCTGATGGTATCGGTGCAGCCGTTGTTGTCTACGACAGTCGCAACATAAGTGCCTGCTGTCAAGCCAGAGATGCTGTCGCCCGTCATGCTGTTGCTCCACGTAACGGTGTAGCCAGGTGTGCCGCCGGTATGCGTCACCACTGCCGAACCGTCATTGCCGCCAAAGCAGCTGACATCGTAACCGGTGATTCCCAATACCACAGGACTGGGTTCGGCAACCACAATGGTGTCGATCCGTTGGCAAAGAACCGGGCCGACTGTCAACGATCCAGGTCCCGTCACACGTACATCATTCAAGGCTACCGAAGGATCGGTGCCAATACCATCGTCGTTGTTGGTCCAGTTGAATCCGATTTGAAGTGCAGGAACATTCCAACAAGCAGGAGGGAGGGCAACGGTATTGTTGGTCCATTGGCCTTGGCCGCTGAGACAATTGATGCTTTTGATCGATGGCGTCAGCATCGTCCAACCCAATCCGGCATTGTACCAGACCGAGGCGTTGTCGAGCAAACCATCGCCCATCGAGATAAAATCATAGCTGAGCGTCAAGTTATTCTGACCCAAAGTGCTGAAGGCCGGGGACTCGGCACGCATGTTGGTTTCGGGGCAAAACAAAATGCCGCAAAGTCCGCCTGCATCGTAGGCAGCTCCGCCCGCAGGGAAAAATACACTCGTGATATGCAAGGTTTTATTGCCATTCGTCGCGACCCCACAACCGGGCGGAATCACCCCACCTTCGTTGTCATTGATCACCCAGAAGTTCGGGTCCAAACCATTGACACCTGTTGGCACATTCAATGTCCAAGTCAAGGCTCCGTCGAAGGTCTCGTTAAAAAGGACGACCGGACCGGTTCCTTGGCCAATCACGGAAGAGGTATCCGTCACCGTGATCGTATACGTACCCGCCGAAAGTCCGCAAATATTGGCGAGCGTATCGCCGGTGCTCCAGAGATAATGGTAATTTCCGTTTCCACCGCTGACATTCGCGGTGATGCAGCCCGTGGTATCGCCATTGCAAAGCACATCCACCACATTATAAGTAGCAGTCAGCGGACTCGGTTGGCTGATGGTTCCGGAAATGGTGGCCGTACACAGTGCGGTTGTCGTCAAGTTGCGCTGCGTGGTGTCGGTCAGGGTCACCGTGTAGTTTCCCGGAGGGAGGCTGCAAATCGTGTCATTCGTCGAACCATTGCTCCAGAGAAAGGAATAATTGCCACTTCCTCCGCTTGCTGAAACGCCAAGACAACCATCCGCTGCGCCATTACAACTGACATTTTGCTGATAGTTGAGCGTCAAAACCAGCGGAGTAGGTTGCGTAATGGTCACGCTCGCCGTCGAAGTACAGCCCGCGCCATCGGTCACGGTTACGGTAAAAGTGCCCACGCCGAGCCCCGTTGCTGTGGCCGTCGTTTGCACCGGAATCGTGCTCCAGGCATAACTGTAGTTCGGGATTCCGCCGGCGACCGTTGCCGTGGCCGAACCGTCGTTGGCTCCATTGCAGGAAATATTGAGCGAATTGCTGATGGATGCTACCGGAGGCGTATAGGGATTGATCGTAAACGTCTGAGGAAAAGTACATCCCGCTGCATCCGTTACCGTTACGCTATACGTGCCCGCAGACAGATTGCTGATGCTGCTCACGTTGCCAAAACTCGGTGACCAAGTGTAGGTATATCCCGGAGTGCCACCTTGAGGCGTCAGGCTGATGTTGCCAAGTGACGTACAATTGATCTGATTCACAACCGGATTGATCGCCGTAATGCCGTTAGGAATGCTCACCTGCAAGGTGTCGCGCACTACCACGGTCGAATTGTCGCAATTCGTATAGGTGACCTGTGCGTAGTAACTCTGCGTCGAACTCGGGCAAACGGTTGTGGCATTTCCTGTTGCGATAGCGACGGGATTGCCAACTTGGAACCATTGTGTGACATAGTTTTGTGGACCCGCGGGAACGAATCTCCACGCATTGTTGCTCGTGCTCCATACCGATGGAAAATTGCGTCCGGGTACAACCGTTGCGGCTGTGCCAGCGGCATTTTGGATGCCATGAATCGCATAACCACCGTTCCACGAACTACAAGTAGGTTTGTTGGCAATATAGGTTTCAATGATATTGGTTGTTTCGTAGATGACTGTTTGTTGTCTGGCGATCAGGTTGTTGCAATCATACATCGGGATCTGGTTGAAGGAAACCACCAAGACCCGGCAAGGCGCAGTCCCGTACACCTGCCAATAAATCGTACCGCCAACGCTGGGATCCGTATCGTGAAAAGGGCCGCAAATACTGTTGAGCACGTCGGTATTTCCCGGGATGCCGGAACCGATAACCCATTGGTTAAAACCGTTTGCATAACCAAGGTTGAACGAAACGACCCCATTCGACCCGATCACGCACTGATTGTACATGTTGCCATAAAAGCAGAAGTTGAAGGGTAGGTTGATGATATTGGACCAACGGTCATCAATGTTGACGATGATCGGCGTACCCGTGGTATAAGAATAAGGTGTGTACGGAATCTGCTGTGCATTATAGGTCGTCGGCGCAAAGCCGGACACCGGTACCGCGTTCAGGTTCGCGCAGTTGTTGGCGCAAGTCACCGCCTGATTCGGTCCCGCATTCACCCCCGGACAAGAAATCGTTGGTTGCGCCCATGCCAGGCAGCCCAAAGCAACAAAAACGAGCGATAAGACAAAGCGCGTAAGCATTTTTTCCATGACTATCCCTTCCTATTCCAATTTTCTACCGACACCTGTGAATCCCAAAAGGCCGATTCGACAAGCAAATTCACCCAAAAAACACCCTGCAAGCCCCCCAAAGGACGATCCCGCAAGATGCAGCGATGAATGTAGTCATTTATCTTAGAATGTGGATAATTTGAAAAATTGATTTTTGTCGCTAATAGGACAGGGAGATTGAGCAGGCGAATGCAGTTGCGCTGCACAATCGCGAATTCAACCGCAGAGCGAGGAGCCAAGCCAAATGATTTTCCACGAAAATCCAGCGCAACCGCCCCCTCTCCACGACATTTTCCGCAAGGAAAATTCGTGGAGAGGGGCCGGGGGTGAGGCGACAAACTAGGTTGGGAAATCCTTGGATTTCAGACATCTATGCTCATCCATCCCCACGCTCAACCCACCCAAAAACAAAAAGTCCGATTTGGACATTCCCAAATCGAACTTTTTGCATTCTCTCACACATTCACTCTAACACTCACTCTCAATTCGCTTGTCCCATCGGCGCCGAAGGCGCAACAGGTGCCGCGGGCGTTGCCGGCTTCACGCAGGGCTTTTTGACCTGCTTGAACAGCCATTCGTACATACCATCGCTGCTCATCACGCTTGCGAGTTGGCTATGACCCCAATTGTCATAGACTTTGTAGGTCAAATTCATGCCGCCATTGCAGGCCGTGATGGCTTTAACCATCTTCTCCGACTCCGAAATCGGCACTGCATTGTCCAACTTGCCATGCTGAATCCACAATGGCAATTGTGCCAGGTTGCAACCGTCACTCGGATTGCCACCGCCGCACAAAGCAACGGCTGCCGTCACACGTTCGGGGTACTTGCCCGCGAAATGCAGCGTGCCGTAGCCGCCGAGGCTCATGCCTACGACATATACGCGGCTGCTGTCGGTATTGTAATTGCTTTGTACCCAGTCGAGCACCTTCAGGATTTTGTCCGGATCCCAGGCCGAACCCGGTTTCACCTGCGGCGCAAAGACAATCGCAGGAATTTTACGTCCGCGGGTGATTTCCGTGATCACACCATAGCGTTTTACGAGTTCCAAGTCCGTGCCTGACAGGCTGCGGCCATGAAGGAAGATCATCACAGGCGGTTTGGCCTTTACGATGGAGTCTGCAGGCAAATAGAGCCAAAATGGATACTCGGTTTTGCCCTTCATTTGCTGCAATTGAGCCTGCGCGCCCGCGCTCAGCACCAACAGCAACAACATCAACATTATATTCCGTTTCATACAATTCCGGACCGGAAATGCCGATCCCAATCGAACCAATTTGGTAACCAATAGGGTGACCTCCTCATGATCCGACCCGCAAAGATACAACTTTTTTTGATAGGGGAGGCGTCGGAGGCGGTGGCCTCCGGCCACACGCCGATCGACCACTCCCCGGAGCCTGCTCAGAGCGAAGCGTGGAGGCGGTATTTCAGTTCTTCACGCATTCACAGTTGCCAATGCTGAGAGGCCTCCTGTTTGGCCACTCACCAAGGCCGCATCACCGCCCCAAAACACCGAAGGAACTCCAATTCCTGGCGCAATTCATCCCTCGCGATCTCCCATTTCCCCGAAACAATCTTTCACGTGAGCCAGTTAAGCCTATCTATCGAAAGCGTTTCTCGACCTCCAGTATGAAAAAGCAATTCTACTTTCTACTCTTCTTGCTTGCTGTTGCCACGAGTTCATCTGCGCAAATCAAATTGATCGGGCTACACTACGATCCGGGCTTCGGTACCATCGACGTTGCACGCTGGGACGCCGTCTCGGGGAATGTTCTGAATGCCGTGCCAACCACTGCCAATGGTGCAGTTTCAGGTAGTTCCGTCCATGATGCCTATGCCGGCAGGTATTACTTCAAGGCCCCCAGCAATCTGGTAAGTATCGGCTTTTCACCGGATACGGTTCAAACGCTTTCGCCCGTCGAACTCTCCACAAGCGCAGAAATCGACATGGCCAATGGAAAAATCTTCGGCGTGCTGCCCAATGCGCTGTACGATACCAATGGGATCTATATCGGTTCGCAGTTGGAATTTTTGGAATACAACATCCTCAACGGGACAGAATCAACGATCGGCACCATTCCCAACAACGAAGGGGTTTTATCCGATGCGAGTGCCTATGACTCCAACACCGGAACCTACTATTTTCTCGGGATCGACAGTGCGCTTGGCCTCTGCCTCTACAGCGTTCCTACACGTGCGCCACAGTTTTCGAGCAGCAAAGTGGTATTCAATGCCGGTGTGAGGGTGGTGCTCGACCTCGAATTCGACAACCAAAACGACATTTTGTACGCATTGGCCTTTGATGACTTCAACTTGCCGCAGCGCAACGCCGAGATTGACGTGGTCGATCGCTTGACAGGTAACCTGAGTTTGGAAATGAGTTTCCCGGGCTTGGAAACCTATGTTTCGGGCACATCCTGCTTTGACAACGCCACCGGCAGCTTCATCTTCCTGGCGGGCGATTCCACCAACAACTTTGAAACACGGATTTACAACACCGTATCCAACACCTTGATCAACGGTACCTTGCCTTTCGGCAGCTTCAGCGAATTCCAATGCGACAATACCGCCTTTGCTTTCGCGAAATACGGTACGGTAGTTGCTGCCGAACCGCTTGCAGCGGCCTTCACCGTCTATCCGAATCCAGCCCAGGACCGTCTTATCGTCATCTTCCCCAATTCACTCACGCAGCCCATCCAACTGGAAATCCTCAATGCCATCGGTCAACGGATCGACGTCAGACAGGCGACCTCCACGCAAACGGACTGGGACTGCCGACGCCTTCGCGGATGGCGTGGCGCGGTACAGTCGCAGCCGCGCGTGCCGGGAATGGGGACAACCAAGTTGATCGTGCGCTGAGAATTGACATTGATCCTGCGGCCAAGTTTGATCTATGGTTCTCCACCAGGGTAAGGCTAAGCCGTGAAACTTAGGTGGAATCAAATCGCCCAAACTAGTCTTCCCTTTTGGGAGGGTTTTTCCGTGAACTGGGGTCGACCCAGTTCCGGACTTTCGGTGAGGCTAGGTTGAATGAATCTAACGGTAATTGATGCATTAACCTTACCGCCACGATCACGCCGCCCCCCCGCGGGCGGGGGGGGCGGGGGGGGCCGCGGGGGGGCTTGTTCTGAAATTCATATCAAGCTTAATGAGATGAATTTCAGTACCAACGTATTCGTGGCTCAATAAATGGATGAATCTTCAGATCAGCGAAGCTAATTGCCGGCCCGCTTCAGCCGCCGGACTCCAAAATGGAAGGTGCAGAAAATGGAAAGCTTCGTTTTGGTTGGATTAGGTCACCTTACGCGGGCAACAAAAGGCAAAACAGCTGCGCCTAAGCTGCCCAAAAATTCTCACACCTCCGAACGAAACAGTAAATCCGAATTCGATCCAATGGGAGCGTTCCAAGAGTTGGCAGCGCATAAATCCTGTGTTTTCAAACCATTAAATTGTAACTTCACATCAAACCCTTGAAAAACATGGCTACACGTTCACTAAGAAGATCTTTTATGCTCAGCTTGGCTGCCCTTTGTTGGATTTGCCTTGCGAACTATGGTTGCAAAGAAACTGCGAAGAATGTAGAATCCGTCGACCTCGCTACCCTTCCGCAGGGTGATTTGGCCGACTCGACGTTCATGACCGTATTCGATTTTTTCACGCTCGAAGGAAGTATTGACACGACGGACCTGATGAAGGCTTTCCAAGCAGCATTTGCGGATTTGCCGATCTGGGATTCGATCCCGGAAGACATCGGGCAGGGTGGGAGGTTGTTTGCATATTTTCCCGATGCCCAGAAGGACCTGCCACCGGGAGATGTCGAATTTCTCTCCTATGCAGCGGCGCGACTGGACCTTGCACAGCAGCAAGCCCTTTCAAAGTCGCGCGAATGCGTCTCCCTTGCGCTTGTTGGGCCCCGCGCCGATCGATGGCAGCTCAACCGCCGTTTCTGTAAATTCATGGCGGACTATGCGCAAGGAAAATCACTGGTCATTTTTGACGAATCCTGCAGGGAATATGACAGCCCGATGACGTGGACCGAGCGGAAATTACAGCCGTGGACTGCAGAAATGCCGCAAATTCCCTTCCATGTCGTGCAACATGCCTACCGCGAAGAAGATGGCTTTTGCCGTATCGTGAGCATCGGGATGGAAAAATTTGGGCTGCCGAATATTGTGATCAACAATGCCGTTTGTTCCGCACAAAATCAGCTCAGCAGTCTCATCAACCTGATGGCACAAACGCTGGCTGAAAATAGCAATATCCCATCCCCGGGTGCCCTGAATTTGGACATCGAATCCCTTAAGGACACACTCGTTCGCAATCAGATGCGCGCTGAAATCAACGACATGGCCTCCGGAAAAGGCATCGCCTACATTCGGTTTGCAGAGAAGGAAGAAGGTGATTCTCCCGGTCCCTTGCTTGAATTGTATTCCTATGACGCGAAATATTCCAATCAGCAAGAATATCAAAATGACCTTGTCACCGGGATATTTGGTGCTACGGACACCCTCATCAACACCGATAGCGACAACGCCGAATTGCAGGCAGCAAGTGACCGCGCAAAGGCGGAATTGCCCAAAATCCAGGAGAGATTTAACAAGGGCCTCCGTCCGCAGGAGGTGCTCCTCGTCAAACTGCCCTTCGAAACCGATGAAGGAGGCGTAGAATGGATGTGGGTGGAAGTGATCGAATGGAAAAACGATGAAATCAAAGGTACGCTCAGCAACGATCCATACTACATTGCCGACCTCAAGGCCGGAGCCGCCGTCACAGGCGATGCGGATGATATTTTTGACTACATGATTCAAGGACCGAATGGCGAAGAAGGCAATGAAACCAGCAAGGTGATTGAAAGAATGCAGAATTGATGTGCGTTGGGCCGTTGGCAATCTACCGTTGGCTTCAACGACACGGATAGCGGAAACGCATGTATAATAAGGTGGATCCGCGCAATGGATTTTCTCCGCTTGATCCCCTCCATCGATAGACGCGGTATGGATTCCGATTGGCGTGACGAACGGATAATCTCCCGAAAAAAAATCTTCCCGGCCATTGCGCAACCAAATGATTGCTTATATATTTGCATCCAAATGGTTGCTTATGGAAAGTAGAAGAGATGTATTCCAAGCGATAGCCGACCCCACGAGGCGCGCCATCATTGCTTTGATCGCATTCCAAGCAATGACGCCCAATGCCATCGCAGACAATTTTCAGACCAGCAGGCAGGCCGTGTCCAAGCATTTGCGCATCCTCACCGAATGCGATATCCTACGGCAACAGCAGGCAGGAAGGGAGATTTATTACCACTTCAACCCCGTCAAAATGAAGGAAGTATCCGATTATGCCGAGCAGTTCCGCAAACTGTGGGATACCCGCTTCGACCAATTAGATCAATTGTTATCCACCCTTTAAAAGCAATAGAAAATGAGCAGCAACAAGACAGAAATCGTCAGGGATTTCCCCGCAAAATCAATCAACGTCATCCGCGAATTTGCAGCGCCCGTCGAAAAGGTTTGGCGCGCATTCACCGAGGCAGCGCTGTTGGACCAATGGTGGGGACCCTCGCCGTGGCGCGCCGAAACCAAACACATGGACTTCTCCGTCGGCGGACATTGGCTCTATGCCATGGTAAGCCCGGAAGGTGAAAAGCATTGGGGAAGAATGAATTACGTGGGGATCACACGGCACCACCATTACGATTTCGAAGACGGATTCTGCGGCGAGGACGGCGTGCTTTCACCCGAAATGCCGCTCGGCAATGGCACCACGAGCTTCATCCCGACAGCCACCGGCACAAGGGTGGAAATGATGAGTTATCACCCCACCGAAGCCGACATGCAAGCCATCATCGAAATGGGCTTCGAAGAAGGCATCACCCAATGTTTCGAACAATTGGCGGACCTGTTGCCAAACATCAAGGCCTGAAGACATGGAATACATCGCAATATCCGTGGTGGCTGCGGCCATGCTCGCGCTGCTCTGTCTGCTCGCCCTGCACTTTCTCAGCCCGGAATTCGGCCCAAGTTGGCGCATGATCAGCGAATATGCCCTCGGTAAACACAAATGGCTGATCACAAGCTTTTTCCTGTTCTGGGGTGCGAGTTCCATCTTGCTTGCCGTCCTTCTTTGGGGGCAAACAGGCAGCTTAGGATCCAAGGTCGGTGTTTTCTTCCTGTTCCTTTCCGGCATCGGCGAAATCATGGGCGGATTGTTTGACATCAAGCACAAGCTCCATGGGACATCCTTCATGCTCGGCGTGCCCTCCTTGCCCATCGCAGCCGTGATTTTGGGTTATTATTTGGTCGACCTGCCAGCCTATGCCGACGCATCCACGCTCCTCATTTCCGCCTCCCACGCGACCTGGATCAGCGTCGTCCTCATGGGCGCAGCAATGGGCGTGATGATCGCTGGATTCAAAAAAGCAGGCATCCCGATGGGACCAGATGTTCCGCCACCGACCTCTGTGCCTAAAGGCGTGGTCGCCCTCGCAGGTTATGCGAACCGGGTGTTGGTGCTGGCGTACCTGTTTTGGGTTGGGCCGCGATACCGGCCAGGCTGAGGCAGTGGCCTTTATTGATGAGGCATTGGCCTCCGGCCAAATGCCGATCGACCGCCCGCCGGAGCCTGCTCAGAGCGGAGCGTGGAGGCGGAATTTAAGGCGATGGGATGAATGCGATCTGAGGTGGGTTCGTCGGTTACCTGACGATTGCGGAGACGGAAATTCGTTTGTGATTTGCCCATGAACCGCCAAAGGTCCGCCTGCGGCGGATGACGACGAGGTCGTCTTATAAATAGCGTCTTTGACGCTCATTTTCGCGCCCGCCGGGCGGGGGGGGAGCGGGACTTTCCGGTCCCAGGAGCCAGGCGCCGCGGCGGGGGGCGGGAGGTCGTCTAAATAGCGTCTTTGGCGCTCATTTTCGCCCTGTCCGCCAAGGCGGACCTGGGCAGGTTACTGTCAGAAAAAGTGAAACATTTTCCTGTCCCATGAAGCCAAAGGTCCGCCTGCGGCGGATGACGATGAGGTCGTCTTATAAATAGCGTCTTTGACGCTCATTTTATCTCTGCTGCCCTGTCATCCGCCGCAAGGCGGACCTTTGGGCAGGTTACTGTCAGAGAAAACGATAGCAGTAAAACATTTTTCCTTTCCCAAATGAACCGCCAAAGGTCCGCCTGCGGCGGATGACGACGAGGTCGTCTTGTTTAGCGTCTTTGACGCTGAAGATATCACTGCTGCCCTGTCATCCGCCGCAAGGCGGACCTTTGGGCAGGTTACTTTCAGAGAAAACGATAGCAGTAAAACATTTTTCCTTTCCCAAATGAACCGCCAAAGGTCCACCTCCGGTGGATGACGACGAGGTCGTTGAAAATTTAGCGTCTTTGACGCTGAAGATATCACTGCTGCCCTGTCATCCGCCGCAAGGCGGACCTTTAGGCAGGTTACTTTCAGAGAAAACGATAGCAGTAAAACATTTTTCCTTTTCCAAATGGACCTTTGGGCAGGTTACTTTCAGAGAAAACGATAGCAGTAAAACATTTTTCCTTTCCCAAATGAACCGCCAAAGGTCCACCTCCGGTGGATGACGACGAGGTCGTCGGGATTTTAGCGTCTTCGACGCTGAAGATATCACTGCTGCCCTGTCATCCGCCGCAAGGCGGACCTTTGGGCAGGTTACTTTCAGAAAAAACGATCGTCACGAATCTTTTCCTGTCACCAAGGAACCGCCAAAGGTCCACCTACGGTGGATGACGACGAGGTCGTCGGGATTTTAGCGTCTTTGACGCTGAAGATATCTCTGCTGCCCTGTCATCCGCCGAAGGCGGACCCTTGGGCAGGTTACTGTCAGAAAAAACGATCGTTACGAATCTTTTTTCCGGTCACCAGTGAACCGCCAAAGGTCCGCCTCCGGCGGATGACGACGAGGTCGTCTTATAAATAGCGTCTTTGACGCTGAAGTTATCTCTGCTGCCCTGTCATCCGCCGAAGGCGGACCCTTGGGCAGGTTACTGTCAGAAAAAACGATCGTTACGAATCTTTTTTCCGGTCACCAGTGAACCGCTAAAGGTCCGCCTGCGGCGGATGACGACGAGGTCGTCTTATAAATAGCGTCTTTGACGCTCATTTTATCGCTGCTGCCCTGTCATCCGCCGAAGGCGGACCTTTGGGCAGCTGATTGAACACTATTCTTGGTATCAAATGCCAGAAAACTATATTAATTAGATTTGTGCTTGGATTTGTCAGTTATTTTGAATATATTTACTATCGAAACGCGAATTCCGAGTCAGATCTTGCCAATGTATTACTACACCTACATCACAACGAACCCCGGCAACTCCGTTCTTTACACAGGAATGACGAACGACCTACGACGCCGATTGACCGAGCACAAGGCGATGCGAGGTAGTTCAGATAGTTTTGCCGGGAAATATTACTGCTACAAGTTGGTATATTTCGAACGTCACTTGACGGCAATGGGTGCCATACGTCGTGAAAAGGAGATCAAGAAGCTTAGTCGGGAGGACAAGATTCGTCTTATCGCTTCCAAAAATCCAAAATGGGAATGGCTCAACTCGATGGCGGGTTAATTTTTTCACTGGTTCCAGATTGAGCGGGATTAATGACCTGACATCCTCCCCCCCTCAAGCCAGCATCCGCTCCAACTTCGCCTTCCATTTCTCCCAATCGGGCATCTCCCTTGTCTGCAAGGCAACAAATGCCGCGGTATGATCATGATGCACCAAGTGGCAAAGCTCGTGGACAATGACGTACTCGATACAAGGTTTGGGGGCTTTGATCAACTCGGGGTTGAGGATGATTTTGCCTTTGGGGGTGCAACTGCCCCAGCGCAGCGGCATGTTTTGGAGGTACAGCCCTGTCGGCGCGACCCCGTAGGCCGCAAACCTTTGTATCCACGGTTCAGCGATCTCCGCGAATTTGAGCTTGGCACGAAGGCGGTACCAATCCTGCACCAATTGCGCGGCTTTGGATTTGGATTTGCAGGTGACTTGCAGGTGCCCTCCGGCGTATTCGACGGCGTTGCGTTTGCCCTCGGTCACTTGCAGCCGCAGCTGCCGGCCCAGGTAAAGATGCGATTCGCCGGAGACGAATTGTTTGGGTGCCGTGCGGGGATGGAATCCCAAAAAGAACCGCTGCTGCTGCAAAATCCACGGTGCCCGCTTGCGGAGCTTTTCCTCAATCTTGTCCATCGCAGCCCCACGCGGCGCCGTCACGATCACCGCCATCTCGGGCGTCACCGCAATCCCCAACGTCCGCCGATCCGAATACCGCAAGCTATAGGCGATCGTCGCACTCCCGAATTGTAAAACAAGTTGCTGATTATCACTATTCACTTTTCACTGATCACTATTCCCTGTCCCCCGCCCCCGATTAACCGCAAAGTCGCAAAGAGCGCAAAGGTTCGCAAAGTCAAGCAAAGAAACGCAGGCAACTTTTCACTTTTCACTAATCTCTTTCTCCAATACCGGTGTTTTGCAATCTCCACACAGCGTTCCGCAAATCCATCAATCTCTTCATAACTCATCTTCACGCCGTAGGCGGTCCGCACCTGATCAATCAGGTATTCGCCGATTTCGAAGACCATGCGCTTTTGCACGTCGTCGTTGCGTTTCCAGTCCACCACGAGATGCGCCTGAATGATCTGATCGATCGCCAAGGCGAGTGCGACCATCGCCTTTTCCTTGATGCTTGCATCGGTGAACCGTCCCTCGAAACTGACCCCGAATTCCCGGAAAAAGGTTTGCGCCACGGCATGGTCGCGCAACGGGGGAGGAGTGTCATCGGTCTGACGGTCAAGCGCCTGCTGCTGAAATTCCTTCATCCGCTCCAGGTACTCCAATTCCGAGATGCGCTGCGCACGGTACTCGGCGATCGTCTGCCGGATCATCTCGCTCAGGCGCAGGTAATACGCCGGATCCATGTCCATGTTTTCGTTGATGTACTTGGTCGTGCGGCTCGCAATCGTCTCGGCCTTGGCCGCTGCGCCGGTCACTTTTTCGAGTTCCGTTTCGAAGGCCTTTTTGTCCGTGATGCTCACCAATTCCGTGAGTCGGATCACCTCGTCCGTCGAAACATGCTGATCGAGCAGCTTCTGCAATTGCCGCTCGTACTGCTGATAATTGGGTTTGTCGCTGTATTGATTCACCGCCGCATTCCGCAATTCGACGTAAAATTTCAGGTCCTTGGCATACACTTCCTTCTGTGGTTTGGGCGTGGTTTCCTCCCATTCCAACGAACAATGCGCCAATTTCAGGAGGCGGGCATAGCGGTTGAACTTCTCGTAAAACTCCATCCGCCTTGCCTCGTCTGCCAACAGCTGCAAATGCGCCGTGACATCCAGCGGATTCCGGAGAATCTTGAACAGCTCCTTCAGCTCCGCATGGGCGCTGCGCAGTTGTTGCCATTCCTGCGAAAGCTCGTTGAATGTGCCCTGCAAGTCTTCCTTGTTGTATTCGCCCTCGTAGGCATATTGCTGCATCGCGGCATACAATTCCTCGATCACCCCGTCATAATCCACGACAAAACCATAATCCTTGCCCGGCGCGACGCGGTTCACGCGCGCAATCGCCTGCAACAGCGTATGCCCGCGGAGCTTGCGGCAGAGGTACATCACGATGACCTTCGGCTCGTCAAATCCCGTGAGCAATTTGTCCACGACGATCAGCAATTCCGGATCATCCTGCGTCTTGAAACGCTGCCGAATGTCCGTTTCGATGGTTTTCTGATCGCGGCCGTAGCGGTCCACCACCTTTTTCCAATACGCCACCACCTTGTCGCTCGGCCCCGAATTGATGTCGTCGTTGCCTTCGCGGTCATCCACGGCCGACATCACAATCTCCGTCGTCACCTTGCCCACCAAGTCAAAGGCCTCCTTGTACAGAACCGCCGTATGCCGGTCCGGACAAACGACCATGCCCTTGAAACCTTCGCGTCCTCCTGTGCGGTTGCTGCCCCAGTTGCTGCTGTAATGCCGTGAAATGTCGCGCACAATCGCGTGGATGCGCTGTTCGGTCTTGTTGACCATGTCGGAGCGGCTGAATTTCTTCCGCATTTCCACCGAATCCACCTCGGGCGCATCTTCCATCACCTGATGAAAACCCCTGTCCAAGGCGCCCTGATTCACATCTTGCAGGGCATGACGGCCTTCATAGACAATCGGCACGACCGCCTTGTCTTCCACGGCTTGCATCACGGTATAGCTGTCGATGATGCCCCCGAAATGCTGGGCGGTATTTTTCTCGGCCTTGACCAAGGGCGTCCCCGTGAAGGCCAGAAAACAGGCATTGGGCAACACCTGCTGCATTTTGACGTTGAAGCTGCCGTATTGTGTGCGGTGTCCTTCGTCGATCAAAACAAAAATGTCGGGCGAAGTGAGCGGGGTCGAAAGCCGGTTGACCGCCGCCTCAAACTTGTTGATGACCGTCGTGACCACGGCATCGCCCGGACTTTGCAGCAATTCCACGAGTTCATTTCCCGTCTTGGCATTGCGCACAAATCCCTTGTCGATGCGCCCGAAGGTATCCGTAATCTGCTCGTCCAGCTCCACACGGTCGGTCACCAGCACAATCTTGGGGTTGCTCACCGTCTGTGCGATCAACTGCGCCAGCATCACCATCGTCAGGCTTTTGCCGCTGCCTTGCGTATGCCAGACCACCCCGCCCCGCCGCCGACCGCCATGCACCGTGCGAATGCGCTGCATGATCTTCTTGATCGCGAAGTACTGTTGGTAGCGGCAGATTTTTTTGACGCTGCCTTCGAAGAGAATAAAATGTCCCGTCAAATCCAGCAACCGCTCCGGCCTCGCCAGCCAATAGAGGTACTGATCCTGCACATTCGTCACTTGTGGCAATGCCGCCCGCGCCAGCAATTCCGCGCGTTGCAGTGGCGTGCAGTCCGCGTACAGGCGCTGCGCGAGCTTGGGATCCAAGGGTTGATTCACCAGGGATTCGATCAGCGCTTCCTCTTTTTCCTGTTCCTTTTGCCGCGTTGCTTCCGTGGCGCCTGCAAACCGTTCCCGCCAAGTCGCCCAAAATTCCTCCTTGGTATCGGTCGTCGCATAACTCGCCACGGTCGTCGCCAGCCCCAGCAACAACTGCGAATACACATACAGCGGCCGAATCCCGTCTTCTTGCTGATTGCGCAGGTGTTGGGAAATCGACGAACTGATGGACCCTGCCTTGTCGGGGCGTTTGCATTCGATGACGCAAAGCGGGATGCCGTTCACAAACAGCACGATATCGGGCCGGTAGGTATCTTGGCGACCGCTCCGGGCCACCGCGAATTCCGTGGTCACATGAAAGGAATTCCGCTCGGGATGTTCCCAGTCGATATAATGCAGGGTATGGCTTTTTTTATCGTCGCCGACCGTTTGTTCGAGGGCTTTGCCGTAGCGCAGCAATTCCCAGGCCTTTTTGTTGGCGACCGTCGTGCCCTCGTGCAGGGGCATGTCTTTCAGGGCTTGCACCGCATTGCTGAGGTTGGCCTCCGAAAACTTGACCGCCTTGCGTCCGCTGCCCGGCTGAATCTCATTGATCCGGTCCAATGCCTCCCGCAAAATGCCCTCCAGCAAAACCTTGGTCGTCTTGCCCTCCCGCTGCGCCAACGCCTCCACCGGACTGAGATAGGTATAACCCAGCTTGACAAGCAGCGCCAAAGCGGGGTATTTGCTGATCAGATCTTCTTGGAAGGAGGGGGCATGGTTATTTTCTTACGAATGGTTGACCTAGTAGGAACTATGCGAATTTCTTAGTTTCCAATTTCCAGTGCCGTCAGAGATTGGAAGATATGTATTGGGAAAGGCGGAATTGATAGCATCGAGGACCAGCGGGTAATTGGCAAATCTTTGAATCCAAAACGAATAAAACCCATGGCCTAGCGCAGTCTTTGCGATTAATTGGGCGGTGACAGTTGTCGGCGCTTCCTGCCAATCCTCTAAGCAAGTTTGGATAATACCAAAGACTTCAATGCCGAATAATCCATCGACTGTCTCGGTCCGTGGGTTCTTTCCAGAGTGGGCAATTCGGTTCAGCCCCATTAAGTTGATCGTTGCTTCAGCTTTAGCACTGATCGCAGGATGCAAATGGTATGCAGGCTCGATGACCTTGACTTCAGAATAATCGAAGGCATGAATCGTATTGTCGATATCAGCCGCCATAGATAGCCTCGGCGCGATGTATTGCGATCTGTCTTGATCCCGTTGCAGTATCGGCAACTCAATAGGAAATTGTTCCAGTCCAATTCGTTACCGCCGTGGTTCACAGGATGGACGTGCTCTACCTCGATCATATTGGTGACGCGCATCTCGCAATAGGCACAATACCACCCAATACGTCCTGCAAGGTCGTTTCTCGCATCATGGTAGTCCTTGTACTGCCTCGGTGATGCCCCTTTTTCGATACACCTCATGACTTATCGAGTTTAGATTCGGCCATCATGCGTTTTTGTTCTAGAAAGGCTGTGTAGGCCATATTGGGAGTAGAGGCTCTTCCGAGGAGGTTCAAGCGCTCCCGAATCGCATTCAGTTCCTCTGAGGAGTATCGGGATGGAGTCTACTGAGCAGGTCAAAATATTCTTTGGCGGACAGATACATATTTTTCTTTTCGCTGCTCCAAGCAGGAGTCAGGCACTCCTTGTAAGTATTCAGCTACATCTTCAAAACTATATTCATCAGCTCCACCAATAGAGACAGTTCCCTTTCCTTGAATGCGATACAATTCCCCCTCAGCAGTCTCTTGAATCACAAAAGGGAGTGCGTCGAAGCCACAAATTGAATTTTGGGAATGTTTCCTTTAGCTGCCTCACGATCAACTTTTGCCAAGCTGGATGCAGGTGCAGGTCAATTTCGTCAATGAGAACGTGCCTTCCAGTCAATGTTGGGGCATCCGCGCCGAAATGCCGGATTGAGCGTCACGCAGGCGCCAAGCCAAATCGGCAAACATCGCCAGAAGGTTGCGATAACCATCGCTCAAATAGGAAAAAGGAATTTCGTCCCCATTTTGAAAAACAATGTAGAGTGTTTGTATTTTGTCTGAGTCAAACACCCATTTCATTCGCTCTACCCCTGGTATATTGGCTACGATCACGGCTTCTACACAGTCCAATTGAAAGGTCGACTTACCAGTGATACGCATATCAGCATATTTTCCCTCAAACCACTGCAACAGCTTTCTAAAGGTCGGTTTGGCCTCAAGCGCATCGTGGTAGCCACGGAAACGTGAAGGCAGGGCATCCAAAGAATTCCCATTTCCATCCAACACTTTTGCGTCTTCTGTTTCGTCTTCCCAAAGGCGAGAAGTAGCGTAAAAGGCTATTGCTGGCAATGCAATTTTCTCGGTTCTCCGTGGATCACCGATGTCGTCTAGAAGTTGAGATGCATAGTCAAAGAGCGCGTTGATATGATGAAGGTAGGTGGGTTTGTTTCCATGTCTTGACCTTTGCCAAGTAAGATTTCCGCCATTCACAAAGCCGTTTTCAACACTTACCTCTGTAAGGCTGGCATACTCAAAAGATCCCTCACTTGTCTTGAAATATCGGAGATCGGAATCCTCGATTATCCGAGAAGTAACTCCCATACCTGAAATAAACGGCCCCACAGCCACGGCAAGCGCACTCAAAATCGCCGTCTTCCCCGACCCATTTTCCCCGATCAAGAGGTTAAACCGTGGGTTGAGGTCGAGTGTCAGATCCTCGATGCCCCGGAAATTCTTGATGTTGATCCTGTCAATTCTC